>CAMOZS010000086.1 GCA_946631075.1 uncultured Bacillota bacterium
TACAACGACATCAAGGAAGGCGATATGATCGAATGCTTCACCATGGAGGAGATCGAACGCGCATAGTCGCCTGATCGCCTGATCGCATAAACGTGATCACATAAAACAGAAAGAGAGAGGATATGGCAAAGGGATACAGACCTGACCGGATCGGAGAAGAGATCCGCAAGATCATCAGCGATATGCTTTTGCACGGGCTCAAGGATCCAAGGCTCCACTCCCTGATCAGCATCACTGCGGTGGACGTCACCAGCGACTACAGCTACGCGACGGTCTACTTCACGGTGCTGGGCGCAGGGGCGGCAGACCGGGAGGAGGAACTGGCGGATGTTGCTGCCGGTTTCGAGAGCTCCAAGGGATTCATCCGCCGCAAGGTCGGCTCCGAGCTTCGTCTGAAGCACACTCCGGAGCTGATCTTCAAGCCGGACCAGTCCGAGGAATACGGACGCCGTATCGACGAGATCATCGATACGCTGGAATATCATAATGAGGACGAGGAGCCTGATCAGGAAGAGCAGGACCTCAAAGACTGATTGAGATGAGCATTTTCGCGAATACGACATTGAGAGAGCTGGGAGAACTGCTGTCAGGCGCACGTAGCGTCCTGATCTTCTCCCACATCAATCCGGATCCGGACGCGATCGGATCCAGCATGGCGCTCTGCCTGACGCTTCGGCAGCAGGGAGTGCGCTCTTTTGTAGTGGTGGACGGACCGCTTCCGGAATACATGGCATTCATGGAGGAGGGCTTCGGACCGGCTGAGGATGGCGGTGAAGGCAGTCTTTCTCCGTTGACCGCGGATCAGGATATCATTGAGGAGCCGGACATCAGCCTTTGCATCGACTGCAGCGACGACCGCAGGATCGCGGGCCGGGAGAAAAGCTTCGCCCGGGGCAAAGTCACGGTCGCCATCGATCACCATCAGATCAGCGAATGCTCCCGCGACCATTATTATGTGGACAGCGGGGCAGCGGCGTGCTCCCAGATCGTGTATGAGCTGATGGGGGAGATGGGCTGGCCTCTGGATCATAAGATCGCGGAGGTCCTGTATACCGGTCTTGACGGCGATACCGGCTGTTTCATGCATTCCAATACCACTTCGCAGGTGCTCCGCATGGCGGCGGACCTGCTGGAATGTGAAGTTGACATAAATAAGATTAACGTTAACCTTTTTCAGAGCAAGTCCCTTCCGGCTGTACGGATCGAAGCCCGTACTTTGCAGCAGATGGAACTGATTGCCGGCGGCCGGGCAGTCCTGGCCAGGATACGCGAAGAGGATCTTGAGGCCTGCGGCGCCGAGGTGGAGGACGCAAGCCAGGTGATCGACGCCCTGCGGGAGATCCGGGGGGTCGAGATCGCTGCTCTGCTCAAGCAGGACGGGGACAAGGTCCGGGCTACCATGCGGGCCAAGACCGACTGCAATGTGGCAGCTATCGCCGGGACTTTCGGCGGCGGAGGCCATATCAAGGCGGCCGGTTTTTCCTGCGCTGAACCGATGGATCAGGTCTATGACCGGCTGAAGGAAGCGGTGGCGGAAGAGATCGACCGGGTCCTGGGACCGGCCGGTGAGGAGTCCTGCGGCGGACCGGAAGCTGAGCCGGCGGAGGACGGGAAGGCATGATGAAGGACGGCATCCTTGTTCTGAATAAGCCCCAGAACTGGACCTCCCACGACTGCGTTGCCATCTGCCGCAGGGTGCTCCGGCTCAAAGGGGTAAAAAAGATCGGCCATGGCGGGACGCTTGATCCCATGGCGGAGGGCGTGCTCCCGATCTTCATCGGCCAGGCCACCCGGATCATGGAGTATCTGGACCTGGACTACAAGACTTATACCTGCCGGGTGCAGCTGGGTCTTACTTCCGATACCCAGGACATCTGGGGGACCATCCTTGAGAAGCGGTCCTTTGAGGGCATCAGCGAGGATCAGGTCAGGGAGGCTCTTTCCGGATTCGAAGGCATCATCGAGCAGATCCCGCCGGCCTATTCGGCGGTCCGCATCGACGGCAAACGCCTTTACGAATACGCCCACAAAGGCAGGACGGACGAGGCTGCCCAGCTGGCTAAGTCGACGGCCCGCAGGGTCCATGTGCGGTCGATCCGGGTGCACGAGATCGACATGGAGGAGGGGACTCTTTCCTTCACGGCCGAGTGCTCCAAAGGGACCTATATACGGACCATCTGCGCGGATCTTGGGCAAAGGCTGGGCTGCGGCGCGGTCATGACCGGCCTGATCCGCAGGGCCGTAGGCGGGATCACTCTGGAAGGAGCCATCAGCCCGGAGCAGGTAAAGGCAATGGAAGGAGATCCTGAGCTCCTGTCACAGCTGGGGAGCATGGTGCTCCCGCCTGACCAGCCTTTGCACAGGTTCGGAGAGCTGACCATGCCCGAGGACCGGGCAAAATACTTCCGGCAGGGAAACAGCATCCGTCTCCGTCAGGTGCGGATAAATTCGCGGCCCCAGGTGGAGCTGGATCCCCTGACAGGTCAGATCCCCCGCAATGCCCGGGGCAGAAGCTATGACCGGATCTACCGGGTCTACCGCCGTGAGGACGGGCTTTTTCTCGGGACCGGATACGAGGACCGGGACGAGGGCGTGCTGAAGGCGGACAAGGTGTTCGCCGCCCTGAACGAGCCGAAGAACAAGCAGAAATAAGCTGAGAGGAAAACTCGGATGAAATATTTTGAATCACTTGATGAGATAAAACAGATCGATGAGACCGTAGTCGCCCTGGGAAATTTCGACGGGGTCCACAAGGGCCATCAGCAGATCATCGCCCGGACGGTGCGCAGCGCAAAGGCTGTGGGCCTCAAGAGCGCGGTCTTCACTTTTTCCAATCACCCGAGCACGGTGCTGGGGAAGGGTGAGCCGGTCAAGAACATCCTTTACGCGGCGGAGAAGATCCGGATCATCGAAGAGATGGGCATAGATTACCTGATCAACATTCCCTTCACCAAAGAGATCCTGACCATGGAACCCCAGCGGTTCATCAAGGAGATCCTGGTCGACCGGCTCCGGATCAGGGAGGCTTACTGCGGTTTCAACTACAGCTTCGGCTACAAGGCCCAGGGGACACCGGAAGTCCTGATGCACGAGGGTCTCAAGCACGGCTTCGGCCTCCATGTGCAGGAGCCCTTCAAGATCGATGACATCGTGGTCAGTTCTACCTATATCCGCCAGCTGATCGCAGAAGGCCGGATGGAGGAAGCCAGCCGGTTCATGGGCAGGATGTACGACATCGGCGGCGAGGTCATCGTCGGAAACAAGCTGGGCAGGACCATCGGTTTTCCGACCATGAATCTGGTCATCGACGAGACCATGATCACTCCGCCCAACGGAGTCTACATCACTTACTGCAATCTTGAAGGAAGGCGGTATCCCTCGGTCACCAATGTCGGCAACAAGCCGACCATCGGAGAATACGCCAAGAACATAGAGACCCATGTGTTCGGCTACGAAGGGGACGCCTACGGAAAGCATATCGATGTGGAGTTCGTACGGTGGACCCGGCCCGAGCAGAAATTCGCTGGCATAGATGAGCTGAAGAAGCAGATCGAGAGCGACTGCATCACAGCCAAGGCTTATCACAGGGAAAAAGGGCAGAGCTGAGACGGACGGGCTCTGGCCTGGACGAAGGGGCCCGGTTTCTGCGCGGCCGAAGCGGGCCGGCTTTCGAGCGGCCGGGGCCGTCCAGACTTTGTATTGAATTTAGTACTTGCATCTTCCGCCCGAAAGTGTTATATTAGTACCGTTGCCGATTAAATAAGGCAATGCCGGGATGTGGCTCAGCTTGGTAGAGCGTTGCGTTCGGGACGCAAAGGCCGCTGGTTCGAATCCAGTCATCCCGACCAGTTAAAACCACTCGAAGTTCGGGTGGTTTTTTTATGTGGTTTTTGGCGGTCCTTGTTGCAAATCAGAGTAGAATGGTCTACAATGGAGTCTGTATAATTATAAACTGAAACCTTGAAAACTAAAGGATTTTCCATCATAGAAGTGGAGGGAAGAAGATGAAAGACGCTACCAAATGCCTGCATGCGGGATATCACCCGAAGAACACGGAACCCAGAGTACTGCCGATCGTTCAGAGCACGACCTATGTGTACGATTCGACCGCGGATGTCGCGGCTGTATTCGATGATCCGACCAGGTCGCTGATCTATTCCAGATTCGCCAATCCGACGGTCATGGCCGTTGAGGAGAAGATCGCTGAGCTGGAGGGCGGCATCGGGGCTATGTGCACGACTTCCGGACAGGCGGCGTCCTTGCTTTCTGTACTGAACATCTGCAACGCGGGCGACAGCATCATCAGTTCCTCCGAGATCTACGGCGGCACCATCAACCTTTTCGCTTTCACGCTCAAAAAGCTGGGCATCGAGTGCATCTTCGTTGACCGTGACGCGACTGACGAGGAGATCCACGCGGCCTTCAAGCCCAATACCCGGCTTGTCTTTGGCGAGACCCTGGCCAACCCGGCTCTCACTGTCTTTGATATCGAGCGGTTCGCCAATATCGCCCACGAGCACCATGTGCCTCTGATCATCGACAATACATTCGCTACGCCGATCCTGTGCAGGCCTTTTGAGTTCGGCGCCGATATCGTCACTCATTCCACGACCAAATACATGGACGGCCACGCGGTCCAGGGCGGCGGCGTCATCGTCGACTCCGGTAATTTCGACTGGACCAGCGGCAATTTCCCGGAGCTGACCGAGCCGGACGAGTCCTATCACGGGATCATCTACACGGAAACCTACGGGAAGATGGCTTACATCCTGAAGGCCAGAATGCAGCTGATGCGTGACTTCGGATGTTATCCCGCGGCCCACTCAGCCTTTCTGCTGAACATGGGTCTGGAGACCCTCCCGGTCAGGATGAAGCAGTACTGTGAGAACGGCCTGAAGGTGGCGAAGTATCTGGAGAGCTGCGACATGGTCGAGAGCGTCCGTTATCCGGGCCTGGAGTCGGATCCCTGCTACGAGCTGGGCAAGAAGTATCTCAAAGGCTGCAGCGGCGTCATCTCCTTCGTGATCAAGGGCGGCCGGGAGACGGCCATGAAGTTTATGGACTCTCTTGAGCTGGCTTCCAATGAGGTCCACGTGGCGGACATCCGCACCTGCGTGCTCCATCCGGCCAGTGAGACCCACCGTCAGCTGACTGATGAGCAGCTGGTCGCTGCCGGCATCGAAGGGGGCATGATCCGTCTGTCCGTCGGCCTGGAGGATATCGATGATATCATGGCGGACCTGGAGCAGGGATTTGCCAAAGCGAGAGGGTAAACAATCGAGATGAGACGGCGGGTTGCCGGGAGAATACGGCGGCTCGTTGTAACGATACGGCGGCTTGCCGGTAGACGGCGGCTCGCCGAAGGGAGAGGATAATCTATGAATATTGAGGAGAAAGTACAGGAGATCGTCGGAAACGTCCGCCATAATGGCGGCGGCATGCTCAGCAATATGCTGGAGCCGGAGTACGTTTCCTGTGATCCGGAGAAGAAGCAGACCCGGATCCGTTATAAGAGGTTCAAGTGGGAGGAGAACGGCCGCGGCGAAGTTCACGGCGGCGTGATTTCCGCCATGATGGATACGGCCATGGGCGTTACGGCGATGGCCTTCCTGGACCATGATGTTTCCACCGCGGACATGTCCGTCAGTTTCATCCGGCCTTTTGCCGGGAGGACTTTCGTGATCGAGTCCGAGGTCATCCACCTGGGCCAGCGGATCGTCCGGCTGAGCGGCAGGGCTTATGATGAGGAAACGGGCAAACTGCTTGCGTCCGGTACGACCAATTTCATGCCGGTCATCTATGAGAAGCACAAAGGAATTCTGGGAGTATAATAGGAGAGAAGAAGTATGCCACTGATCATACCGGATCAGCTTCCCGCAGCGGAGGCTCTGAAGGAAGAAAACATTTTCACAATGAACCGGGCCCGGGCTCAGAACCAGGACATCCGTCCGCTGAAGATCATCATTCTGAATCTGATGCCGACCAAGATCGCTACGGAAACACAGCTGGCCCGCGTGCTGGCCAACAGCCCTCTGCAGGTGGAGATGAACCTGCTGGGGATGGATTCCCACACGTCGACCCACACTTCCCAGGATCATCTGCAGACTTTCTATCGTACTCTGGATGAGGTCCGTGAGAACTATTACGATGGTCTGATCATCACCGGATCTCCGGTGGAGCAGATGCCTTTCGAGGAGGTGGACTACTGGCCGGAGCTTTGTGAGATCTTCGAGTTTGCCAAGACTCATGTCTACAGCAATATGTTCATCTGCTGGGGAGCCCAGGCGGCCCTCTATTATTACTATGGGATCCAGAAGCACCTGCTGGACAAGAAGCTGTTCGGTGTGTTCGAGCACCGGGTGGTCCGTCCGAGGAATCCTCTGATGAGAGGCTTCGATGAGGTGTTCTACGCGCCCCATTCCCGGCATACCGAGGTGAAGAGGGCGGATATCGAAGCTGAACCGCAGCTGCGGATCCTGGCTGATTCGCCGGAGGCGGGTCCTCATATCCTGTCCACCGAGAACGGACGGCAGATCTTCATCCTCGGCCATCAGGAGTACGACAAAGCGACTCTGGCCGCGGAGTATTTCCGCGACGTGAACAAGGGCCTGGACATCGAGGTACCTAAGAATTATTTCAAAAACGATGACCCGGACGAGGAGATCCTCTTCCGCTGGCGTTCTCATGCCAACCTGCTGTTCAGCAACTGGCTCAACTATTATCTCTATCAGGCGACACCGTACAATCTCGAAGACCTGCGTGACGGCCGGGCCGATGCCTGGCGCGCTACCAGCGGAGAGGAGTAGGGTATGGACGCAAAGAAGGGCCGCGGCTTGGATAAGGAAGAAATGTGGGCCGGTGGATCCGGCCCGGACAAGACTGAGGAGCGGGCCGTTGGATCCGGCCCGGATACGGCTGAGAAGCGGGCCGGTGGATCCGGCCCGGACAAGATCCAGTTCCCGCCGGG
>CAMOZS010000087.1 GCA_946631075.1 uncultured Bacillota bacterium
GACATCTATCCGGTCTACAAGATGGTCGACACCTGCGGCGGCGAGTTCGACGCGGTGACCCCTTACTACTATTCCTGCTATGACGAGGAGGATGAGAGCATCAGGAGTCCCGAGGAGAAGATCCTGGTCATCGGCTCCGGCCCCATCCGGATCGGCCAGGGCATCGAGTTCGACTACTGCTGCGTCCAGGGCATCTGGGCCATCAAGGAGCTGGGCTACGAGGCCATCATCATGAACAACAATCCGGAGACGGTCAGCACCGACTTCGATACATCAGATAAGCTGTATTTTGAGCCCCTGCACGTGGACGACGTCATGAACGTCATCAAGCGGGAGCGGCCGGTGGGAGTCATCCTCCAGTTCGGCGGACAGACATCCCTGAACCTGGCGGAGCAGCTCTACAGCCGGAGCATCAACATCCTGGGCACATCCTACCGGAGCATCGACCTGGCCGAGGACCGGGAGAAGTTCGTGGAGCTTCTGGACAGCCTGGATATCGCCGTGCCCCAGGGAGTCGCGGTAACCACACGGGATGAGGCTTTCGCCGCCGTGCAAAAGCTGGGATATCCCCTGGTGGTCCGTCCTTCCTATGTCATCGGCGGCCGGGCCATGCAGGTGGTCTACGATGACGCGGAACTGGATAAATACCTGAAGGAAGCCGTTTCACTTTCGACGGAGCATCCGGTCCTGATCGACCAGTACATCAAGGGCAAGGAGATCGAAGTCGACGCCGTGGCGGACGGGGAAAACATCCTGATCCCGGGCATCATGGAGCACGTGGAGAGGGCGGGAGTCCACTCCGGCGACAGCATCTCCGTATATCCGGATTTCTCCCTGACGGCAGCCGTCGAGCAAAAGCTGGTCCGCTACACGAAGAAGATCGCCAAGGCTTTGAACGTGGTGGGACTGGTCAACATCCAGTACGCTTTTGACGGGAAGACCATCTACGTCATCGAGGTCAACCCAAGAGCATCCAGGACCGTGCCCATCCTCAGCAAGGTCACCGGCGTGCCCATGGTCAAGCTGGCCGTGGCGGCGATGCTGGGACGGCCCCTTACCGAATGGAAGTACGGGACAGGCCTCTACCGCAGAAGCGAGGAGTACGCCGTCAAGGTGCCCGTATTCTCCAGCGCCAAACTGACCGATATGGACATGGCTCTGGGCCCGGAAATGAAATCCACAGGCGAGGTCCTGGGCATCGACAGCGACCTGGACAAGGCCCTGTATAAGGGATTCCTGTCGGAAGGGTCCCGGATCCCGACGGAAGGGAACATCTTCGTGACTCTGAGGGATTCGGAACAGACCGACGATACTGCAGGTATCCTGGCCGGCTATGTCGAGGCGGGATTCCGGATCTACGCCACCGACGATACCATCGACTTCATCCGGGAGCACGGGATCCCGGCGGAACTGATGGATTACGATACGGCCCAGGAGTGGATCATGAACCACGATACCGAGAGTCCGGACCGGCTCTCCATGGTGATCAACGTGCCCACCGTGGCCAACAATAAACAGAACGACAGCTTCCCGGTCCGCCGTAAGGCGACCGAGCGCCGGATCCCGGCCTTCACCTGCATGGATACGGCCAGGGTCTTCCTGCGGGCGGTGCTCCAGAAACAGGCCGGGGTCAAGCTGGATTACAAGCCTTTGAAAGTGCAGGATTGAAACCGGCGTCATCATCTGATATACTCAAGGACGTTATGAAAATTCTGGTCATCGGAGATACACACGGCAAACTGAACAAGGTCAGGGATATCTGGCCCAAACTCAAAGATATCGATCTGATCGCCCATACGGGGGATCACTATTCGGACGCTCAGATGCTCCAGCAGCAGCTGGGCGTTCCGGTCGTTTCTGTGCGGGGAAACTGCGACAGCTCAGGACCGGACCAGCAGATCATCGAGACCGAGTACGGACGGATCCTGCTGACCCACGGCCACAGGGACAATGTCAAGTACGACCTGACCATGCTCAAGTACAGGGCAATGGAGGAGGACTGCAAGGCGGTCCTGTTCGGCCATACCCACACATCCCTGCTGACCGAAGACGAGGGTATCCGGTTCGTCAATCCCGGATCGCTCACCCTTCCCAGAGACACCGCCGGCGGATCCTACGCTATCGTCAGGACCTCGGAGGATCGTTTCGACGCGTCCATCGTCTATTATTCCACTGTTATGGGCAGCAAAAAACCGCCCGAAGGCGGATTCCTCAAGTCTATACTCAATTACAGCGACAGGTTCTGATCAGAGAGCCATCACCCTGACGATAATCATCACGAACAGGACAATGAAGCCGATGGTCTCCACCAGAAGAAGGATCTTCAGGACGCCGCGGATCTTCTCCGGCACGTTCCCTCTGAAACCGCTGGAGAGCGTCAGTCCCATATTCCATGCTAAAACGATCAGCACCACCAGTCCGAAACCGAGTGCGGTGAACAAAATATACATACGAGTTTCCTTTCCTGCTTCAATTCACCATATAATACTATCAGACTTTCTGCGCCTGCGCAAGCAGAATCGACGGCAGTTCCATTGACTGGCCGTCGGTTTTCAAGTACAATAATTTGGGATAGAACCGGTATTATGAGCTTAGGAGGAAACAGCTTTTTTATGGAAAACAAGGCAGCTGAAGAAAAAAGGATCGTGACGGACGGACAGGACCTGGAGCAGACCGCCCAAAAGCTGAGGGAGGACGGGGTCACCGACGTTACGATCGTTGTCAATACGCTTAATTATACAAGATATGAGAAAACCAACGAAGGCAAGAAACTGCAGCCGGTGATCGACGGGATCAACGCGGCTGTCGGCGCGGGACTGAATGTGCGTCTGGAAGTGGCCCTGGAAGAGGGATTCAACGATGACGAGATCCTGGATTTCCTGCAGCTGACCTTCCAGCATAAATACGATATCGTCTTTCTGCCCACCATGGACTTTGAGGCGATCAAAGAGAAAATGCCCCTCCTGAGAAAGGTGGACGGGGATTTCGGCGATGTCGACATGTACAAATACGCCATCGCCAGAGGCCGGATCGGATTTAAGAAAGAGTCGGGAGCAAACTGAGCCATGACAGAGAAGAACGTACACGAAGAACTGTACAGAATGCGGATCGAACTGGCCGCCATGATGAAGAACAACCGGCTGCTGCGGTCGGCTGTACAGGAAGTCAACCGGATCGACATGGTCCGGGCGGCTCTGATCCTGCGCAGCTCCAACCACGATAAGGTGCCGGTGGAGAAGATCCTGGAAGGGCAGCTTCCCAAGGAGGTGCCGGTCAAGGATTATGTCTTCATCGAGAATTTCAGCAACCTGGTCCGGATCGCCAACAGCAATCTGGATATGGGGAATTCTCTGGACAAGCACCTGCTGGTCAGCGGATACCGGGTCCTCTCAGAGAATGAGAACGGATACTACCGCAAGTCGAATCCGGTCGTCTACGCCTTCAATCACGTGCCGCCCCACGCGGTGGACGTGGAGGACAGGCTGGATGATTTCCTGCGCAAGGTCTACAGCAGGGAGTCGGGAAACAATATCGTACTGAAGGCAATGTATATCCACAATAAGATCATCGACATCTACCCCTTTGAGGATTACAACGGGGAGCTGGCTATCTTTGCCCTGAATTACTATCTGCTGGAGAACGGGCTGGCCCCGATCAGCATGGCGCTGACCCGGCAGGACTATACCAGCCAGGTCTCGGACTGTCTTAAGGGCATCCATCAGGAGGCCTTCTATCAGTTCCTGTGCGGAGCCATCTACGACAAGATGAACGGGACCCTTGAAGCCTGCAGAGAATACATCAGAAATCAGGAGTAGGAATGAGACGGATCAAACTGGAAAAACAGCATTACCAATGGGGACTGACGGCATTTCTGGTGATCGTCTGCTGCGTTCTGGCCTTTTTCGCCATCTATCGCTTCGACGTGATCCAGCGCTTTTTCAGCTTTACTGTCGATGTCCTGTCTCCCTTCATCTACGGCCTGGTCATGGCCTATCTGATCTGTCCCATCTATAACATGACGGTGCGGGGGACCTACGGGATCCTGAACCGGGGGACCATGAAGCTGAAGCATGACATGGCCATTGCCAAGAGCGTGGGGACCATCATCTCGGTCGCCCTGATCCTGGTCGTTCTGGGAGGGGTGTTCTGGATGATCATTCCGGGGCTGGTCAACAGCGTGATCAACGTCGTCGACATCCTGCCGGGAGGCCTGCATAAGCTGAACCTGTGGATCGACGCCAAGATGGCCAACCTTCCCATCGCTCAGGAAACGATCGATGAATGGATCAGCGCCCTGACCAAGAGGGCCATAGAATTCGCGACGGATACCATCCTGCCTCACTCCCAGTCCCTGGCGGCCGGGGTGTCCCAGGGAGTCATCGGCGCTCTGGGATTCGTGATGGATTTCATCATCGGGATCATCATTTCCGTTTACTTCCTGAACAGCAAGGACACCTTCCTTGCCCAGATCAAGAAGATCATCGTCGCCAATTTCAAGGAGAATACAGTAGAGGAGATCTTCACCGGAGCCGCCTTCACCAACAAGACATTCGGCGGATTCATCAGCGGCAAGATCATCGATTCGGTGATCATCGGCATCATCTGCTTCCTGGTGATGAGCATATTCGGCTGGGAGTATTCCCTCCTGATCAGCTGCATCGTCGGGATCACCAATATCATCCCGTTTTTCGGCCCCTTCATCGGAGCCATCCCGTCGGCCCTGCTCCTGATCATGGTCAATCCCATGCACGCCCTGTACTTCATCATCTTCGTGCTGATCCTGCAGCAGTTTGACGGCAACATCCTGGGACCCAAGATCCTGGGCGACAGCACAGGGCTGGAGAGTTTCTGGGTACTGTTCGCGGTCCTGGTCGGCGGCGGCCTGTTCGGCTTCGTCGGCATGGTCATCGGTATCCCGGTCTTCGCGGTGATCTACTACTACATCGGAAGGACCCTCAACCGCAAGCTTGAGCGCAAGGGATTCTCAACGGATCTCAAGGACTACCGGATCGATCCCTACCGGACCAAGAGGCCCAAAGGCAAGGGCCGCAGGCTCTTCCCGGGCTTAGGGAAAAAGGCTGGCAGATCCGCAGAAGAAGACAAGGAAGGGACAGAATCAGATGAGGACAGAAATGATCAGTGAACGGATCGGAGATGAACTTCGAGAGATCGCGGGCGCGGACCGGGTAATCAAGGACGCGCCCATGTCAAAATACACATCGTTTCGGGCAGGCGGGAAAGCGGATTTTCTCGTCGATGCTTCGTCCGGGGAGAAACTGCAGGAGATCCTGCGCTTTCTCAGCCGGGAGGACATCCCCCACATGATCCTGGGCAACGGGTCCAACGTCCTGGTAAGGGACGGCGGATACCGGGGGGTGATCGTGCGGATGGGCGAAGCCTTCAACTACATGAGGATCGAGGACAGCACCCTGATCTGCGGAAGCGGTGTTTCTCTTGCCATGGCTGCAAAGGCTGCGGCTAACGCTTCTCTGAGCGGCCTGGAATTCGCTTCCGGTATTCCGGGAAGCGTTGGCGGAGGCGTCTTCATGAACGCCGGCGCCTATGGCGGAGAGATCAGGAATATTCTTAAGAACGCCGTTCTCATCAGCGGGGACGGATCAGCCTTTGCACAGGCAGGTCCGGATGAGCTGGAGATGGGATACCGCCACACGAGACTCCACGAGACCGGGGAGATCGTTACCGAGGCGGCATTTGAGCTGGAGCCGGGCGATCCTAAGGAGATCCTGGCTTTGATGGCGGATCTGACCGCCAGACGAAATGAAAAACAGCCGGTGACCTATCCGAGCGCGGGCAGCTTTTTCAAGAGGCCTGAAGGATACTTCGCCGGGAAACTGATACAGGACGCAGGACTGAAGGGTCTGTCGGTGGGCGGCGCTCAGGTGTCGCAGCTGCACAGCGGTTTTATCATCAATACGGGAGGGGCAAGCGCGACGGATATTCTGCAGCTGATGCAGATCGTTCAGGCCAGAGTATTGGATCAGTTCGGCGTGGCTTTGGAACCGGAGGTAAGAATCATTGGAGAATGAACTGAAAGCATCAGATTTTGAACTGCTGTATGACCTTCATACACATACCACCTATTCCCACGGCAAGGGGAGCGTGGAGGATAACGTACGCTCGGCGATGAGCAAGGGGCTGGGATATATCGCCATCTCCGACCACGGTCCGGGGCATCTCTTCTACGGGATCAACCGGAACGATTTCCCCAATCTCAAGAACGATATAGAGAAAATGAATGTGAAGTTTCCCAAGCTCATGGTGAAGATGAGCGTGGAAGCCAATACGGTCCACGGAGGAAACGGACTGGACATCAAGCCGGAGGAATTCGAGGAATTCGATTTCGTCATCGCCGGCTTCCATTTCGGACTGTTCGGCTGCAGTTCGGTCCACAACTGGCTCTGGAGCCACGGGCTCAAGTGGGGCGAGGCCAAGCTGCGGGAGAAGAATACCAAGATGATCATTCACGCCCTGCGGGAAAACGACATCGCCATCCTGACCCATCCCGGGGACAAGGGCCCCTTTGATATCAAGGCCATCGCGGAGGTGTGCGCTGAGACCAACACCCTGATGGAGATCAACTGCAGACATGATCACCTGACCGATGAGGAGATCCGGATCGCCATGAGCGTTCCCACGGTCAAGTTCATCCTGAGCAGCGACGCTCATGTGCCGGAGAAGGTGGGAGACTGCCGGGTGGGCCTTGAGCGGGCTCTGCGGGCAGGACTGAATCCGGACAGGATCGTGAATATAAGGAGAAAAGGATAAGCATAGCGGGAAGAAAGCGGGAAGAAAGCGGAAGGACACCATGAAGACGATCATCATCACAGGGCTTTCA
>CAMOZS010000088.1 GCA_946631075.1 uncultured Bacillota bacterium
TGAGCACGTCCTCGATCTGTCCCGGGAAGATGTTGACGCCCTTGACCTTGACCATGTCGTCGGTCCGGCCCAGGATGACATCGATCCGGGGAAGATCTCTGCCGCAGGGACAGGGAACGTCGTCGGGGATGATCCTGGTCAGATCGTGGGTCCGGTAGCGGATCAGCGGGGCCCCTTCCTTCTCCAGAGTGGTGATGACCAGCTCGCCCAGCTCGCCGTCGGGCAGGTTCTTGCCGGTCTTTGGGTCGATGATCTCGAAGTAGAGATAGTCGTCGAAGTAGTGCATGCCGGTCTCGTACTCGCAGTTGATGGCGATGCCGGGGCCGTAGACCTCGGTCAGACCGTAGATATCGTAGAGCTCAACGCCCAGCTCGTTGGCGATCCGGGCGCGCATCTTCGGGCCCCAGCGCTCGGAGCCGATGACCCCTTTCTTCAGTTTGATGTTGTCGCGGCACTTGCGTTTTTCGATCTCTTCGGCAAGGAGCAGAGCATAGGAGGATGTGGCGCAAAGCACGGTGGAGCCCATGTCTTCCATGAACTTGATCTGCTTGTCCGTATTTCCCGGTCCCATGGGGATGGCCATAGCGCCCAGTTTCTCGGCGCCCAGCTGGAAACCGATCCCGGCCGTCCACAGTCCGTAGCCCGGGGTGATGTGGATCCGGTCTTCCGGCGTGATCCCGGCGATCTCGTAGCAGCGCTTGAACAGCTCGGCCCAGTCCTCGACATCCTTCTTTGTGTAGGGGATGATGCAGGGGGTCCCGGTGGTGCCGCTGGAGGAATGGATCCGGACGATCTCTTCTTCCGGAACAGCCGAAAGGCCCAGAGGATATGCGTCTCTCAGGTCCGCCTTCTCTGAGAAGGGGAGCTTTTCGAAATCCTCCTGGGACTTGATGTCATCGGGATCGATGTGCTTGAGCCGCTTGGCGTAGAAGCCGCCGGCGGCCTTGACCCGTTTCATCTGGTGTTTGATCTTTTCCAGCGTTTCCTGTTTCATTTCCATAGTTTTCTTCTCCTCATATTTATTTCCCGGCCCGCGTGATGGCCGCGGCGCCAAGCTCCAGCGCTTTGAAGTTCATATCCAAAAGCTGGGGCTTCATCCTCGCGCGAAGAGCCCGCTGTGCGTCCTCCAGGGTCAGATCCATCTGGCCGCTGGCGCAGAGGGCGCCGACAAAAGCGACGTTCAGGACCTTGGGAGAACCGCAGGCTTTGCAGATTTCCTCACCATCTATAATATAACATTTCGGTACCTGTTCCAACAGGTAATCCAGACAGTCCCCGCCCCTGTAACCGGAGATGCCCAGGGCCGCTGTGACCGGGGTGACCTCCTGCCGGCAGACGATCAGGGTGCCGCCGGCCTTGAGGTAGGGCAGACTGGCCGCCGCTTCGCCCGGCTCGAATCCGAGGAGGACGTCCGCTCCTCCCATGGGGATCATGGGGGAGGCGACTGATTTACCGATCCTCACATGGCTGACGACGGAGCCGCCCCGCTGAGCCATGCCGATGGTCTCCGCGGTCTTGGCCGAAAGTCCGTTATCCATGGCCGCCGCCGCGATGATGCGGGAGGCCAGGACGGTTCCCTGACCGCCGACCCCGCAGAGCAGGCAGCTCTTTACCATAGGATCGCCTAATTGCAAAGTAGTGGTCTGATTTCTCATCTGGAGACCTCCTTTCCTGCGCCTGGCCTATCGGTCCCGATACAGGAAACCGGGCAGAGCTGGCCGCATAAGCCGCAGCCGGTGCAGAGGGCGGGGTCGATGACCGCCTTACCGGAGGAGTCCGGACTCAGAGCCGGACAGCCGATCTCACGGATGCAGCGCCTGCATCCGATACAGGAGTCCGGATCGACGGAGCAGACCCGGGAGGGCTTAAACAGGGCGATGCAGGGCGACTTGAATATGATGGCCCGAACGCCGCTTTGACCGATGGCCTCGGTGACTGTATTTACGGAAGCTTCAAGGTCCAGGGGATCCACCACACGGATCCAGGGAACCCCAATGCCTTCCAGGACTTTGACTATGTCGACCGGGTCGACTTTTTTGCCCATCATGGTGATGCCCATGCCCGGATGAGGCTGGTGCCCAGTCATTGCTGTGGTGGAGTTGTCCAGCACGCAAAGGATCATATCCGCTTGATTATATACGGCGTTCACCGTGCCGGTAATGCCGCTGGCAAAGAAGGTGGAGTCGCCGACAAAGGCGAAGTTGAGCGTGTTCTTGTCCGCGTGGTTCATTCCCTGGGCCATGGTGATGCCGGCTCCCATGCAAAGGCAGGTGTCGACCATGTTCAGAGGAGCCGCGTTGCCCAGGGTATAGCAGCCGATGTCGCCGTGATAGACCGCCTGGCCGGATGGCAGGGCCTTGCTGACGGCAGCCTTGACTGCGTAGAAGGATCCCCGGTGGGGGCAGCCCGCGCAGAGGACCGGAGGCCGGACCGGAAGGTCGGGGCCGGCGGCCGCTTTGTCAGTGGGAGCATGACCTGGTTCGACCGGAGCATCGCCTGAACCGGCGGATGCGCCATCAGATCCGGCCGGAGCATCCGCGGCTGCGGTGGGAGCATCCTGGGCGACGAAGACCAGCTGCCGGAGGATATCCGTTACCGTGGCAACGGTCAGTTCTCCCGCGGCCGGGACTGTTTGCGTCCGCTTGCCCTCGATGGTGACCTGGCCGGACTTGCCCCGGCGGCCCTGCTCATAGATGAGGGCATCTTCGATATAAGGATCCAGTTCTTCAAATACGACCGCCTGCTCCACCCCGTCCAGGAAGGCGTCCGCCAGCTGGTTCGGGAAAGGATAGGGGGTCGCGATCTTGAGGACGGTGAATCTGCGGGAGATCCCCGCGTCCTGTGCCTCCAGGATGGAAAGGGCTTCTTTCACATAGGCGTAGCTGATCCCTCCGCAGGCGATCCCGATGGGACCGGACCCTTCCAGAGTATTGCCCTGATAGCTGGAAAACTCAGCGGCGAATTCCTTCTCGCGGCTGACCAGCTTTTGCTTGTTGCGATAGGAAAGACCCGGGAAAATGACCCACTTGGAGTCTTTGACGAACCCCTCCGCCGGAGCCGGCGGCTTGATCTCGGGGACATCGACATTCGCGCAGGCGTGGCATACCCTGGTGGTGGACCGGAGGATCACCGGCGTTCCGTGGGCTTCCGAAAAGGCGAACGCGTCCTGGACCGCCTGGAATGCCTGTTCCGGGCTGTCGCAGTCAAAGACCGGGATGCGGGCGTATTTGCCGAAGTGGCGTGTGTCCTGTTCCGTCTGGGATGAGATCGGGCCCGGATCGTCGGCTACATAGATGACCATGCCGCCTTTGACTCCGATGTAGTTGACGCACATGATCGGGTCTGACGCTACGTTCAGTCCCATCTGTTTCATGGTGACCATGGACCGGGCGCCGCTGTAGGCTGCCCCTGCAGCCACTTCCGCGCCGGCCTTTTCGTTGACGGACCATTCTACGTGGACTCCGCCGGGATTGCGTTTGGCGATGGTCTCCAGGACTTCCGAAGAAGGGGTGCCCGGATAGCCCGCCACGACCTGCACGCCGGCGGCCAGAGCGCCCGCGGCGATCGCTTCATTTCCCATCAATAATTCCTGTGCCATAATTGTCGTTCCTTAGTGTATATGTCAGAGATAGCTTTTACTTTTGTGTCTATATCCGGTCCGCCGGGTTGCCCCGGGCGATGATGACCAGCAGTGTCCCCTGCCGGAGCATGAGCTCGGCGGGAGCATCGGTGAATTCGTTGCTGACAGAAAGGGATGCTCCCCGGTAAAGGGCCGCGTCCTCCAGGGGATAGCGGGCCTTGCGCAGAGTGACTCCAAGGCATTCCTCGGTAAGGGGAAGGAGGGATAGATAGGAGCCTGGCTGCGGGGGGATGGTATGGATCCGGGGACCGTCCGGCCCGGGAGCATCTTCGTCCCCATGGACGGCGAAGCAGCGGTTGCGCCCGTCAAAGATCTGGATGCTCCGGAATCCTCGGACGGGAGCATCCTCTCCGCCTTCCGATATCCCGACGGCTTCCATCGCAGCCATGCCGTCTCCGCCCGGAGCAGCCGTATAGCGCTGCAGCATCTGCACGTTGACCAGAGTCTGGTCCAGCCTGCCGCCCAGGCCGCCGATGACCAGAAGATCCGGCGTTTTTTCCGGATCCAGGACCCGGAAAGCCAGCTCCAGATCGGTGTAATCCTTTTCCGGAGGATACCGGCGGATCTCCATGGAAGGAGCCTCTTCTCCACCGCTGGCTTCACCTTCGTCAGGCAGGGGGCCCTGCAGGGAATCAAAGTCACCCAGCCAAAGATGAGGGCTTATCCCCTGAGCGCGTGCGATGTCGTAGCCGCCGTCCAGGCAGACGATATAGTCGTCCGGGGCGAGCAGGGCAGGGATATCTACCGGATATTCCAGATAAGATGTAATGATCACAGCCCGTGACATGATCGGGGCGCTCCTCCTTCCTGAACCTGACAGGGAAAACTCATAAGGCCATTATATCGCAATTCGAAAGCAATGGGTATACAAGAATCAGTCTCAATGTCCCTTGAAACTGCGAATCTTTTATGGTACGGAATCACTATATATGGTATACTGTACATAATAATGTAACTAAAAGTGAAATCGGCCTTGGCCGAGCGAATATAAAAAGGGGGCTAATATGAAAATCTGTCCAAACTGCGGAGTGGAAGTTGCTGATTCGGCGAAGTTCTGCAGAAGATGCGGTACCAAAATGCTGGTCACATCACCGGATGAACCCGGGCAGGGTGAGCCGGGTCAGGCAGAAATGAAGGGGACGGACCAGCCTTTGCGCGAGGAACTGGAAGCTCCGGCATTCGAGGGGACCGACTATCAGTGGGGCCCTCCGACCGGCGGAGAGAATTACGATGAGCAGGCTATGCCGGCGGTGCTGGTCGAGGATGAGCAGGATCCGGAGGCGGAGAATGCGGAGCAGCAGGCCCCGTACACCTACCGGCTCAATGCTCCCGGATGGGATCATACCGAGGAATTCAAGGAGGAGGATATCTCCAGAAACAAGGTGACGGCAATGGCGGCCTATATGCTGGGAGCGATCGGAGTCATCATCGCCCTGATCGCAGGCAAGGATTCGCCCTACGCGGACTTTCATATGCGGCAGGGTCTGAAGATCGCCATCATCGAGGCTGTCCTGTCGGTCATCAGTGTGCTGCTGTGCTGGACACTGATCGTGCCCGCCGCGGCCGCCGTATGTCTGGTCATTTTGCTTGTGATCAGGCTTATCTCTTTTGTTTCCGTCTGCAAAGGCAGGGCGGTCGAGCCGCCGATCCTCCGTTCATTCGGATTCCTGAAATAGGGTTTCGGGGGAAGACGGAACAGTCAAAGGATAATAAGGAGGAAGGAACGTGTTTTGCAGAAACTGCCAGACAATCATTCCTGACGATAGTATATTCTGCGAAAACTGCGGAGCACCGACGGGTCTGAATCCGGACGAGATCGAAGTGAAGAATCTGGTCCCCGAGGACGCTGTCGAGTTTGAAGTGTCTGAAGACGCGCCGCAGGTGACCTCTGTACCGGTCGATCCGGTCTGGTGGGAGCCCCCGGAAGAGCCGGCCGCCGAAAGCAGCTGGGATGGCTGGGGCGATCCTGAGGAGACAGAGGAAGCAGAGGATATAGAGGAAGAGCCGCCCCGGGAGGATGCTCCAGCCGGGGAGGAAACGGAAACTGAACCGGAGGAAGAAGCCCCGGAGACAGCCGCCGAGCGGGAGACCCCGGATCTGAAGCACCTTGCTGAGGAGACGATGGAGCAGGCCAAGCCCTACCTTGAGAAGGCCAAGTCCATGCTCGGGGATCTGGGCAAGAATGTCAGGACCGGAACAGGCTGGGTTGCAGAGAAAGTGAAAGAGCAGCTGCAGCACAGAGAAGAGGAAGAAGCAGAAGAGCCGGCCGAGCCCGAGGAAGCCTTCTACAGAGACGAACCGGCCGAGCCGGAAATAGATGAACCGGTCATAGCGGAAGAGCCCTCCGATGAGGAGGATGCCATCCGGACAGAACCGGTAATCGAGCCATACCTGCCGGAAGAAGACGGCGGCGATGAGGAAGCGGAAGCAGAAGCTGAAGAGCCGGCTGAACCGGAGATAGATGAACCGGTCATGCCGGAAGAGCCTGATGAGCTACCTGGATCCGAGCCGAAAGAGCTCAAAAGTTCAACCGAAGATCTCAAGGAGTCTTTAGAGGACGTGGCGGATCATGCCAAGGTCTATCTGGATAAGGCCAGGTCTGTCCTGGAGGATCTGGGCAAGAACGTCAGGACCGGAACAGGCCGGGCTGCGGAGGCTGCCAGACAGCAGTTCCAGCAGAGAAAAGAAGAATACGAAGAAAAGAAGGAAGAGCGGGAGAAGCAGCGGGCTGAGGAACGTCAGCGCGAGGAAGAACAGCGCCAGAAAGACGAAGAAGCGCGCCGGCTGGCTGAGCAGGAGCGTCAGGAGGAACTGGAGCGGCAAAGAGAAAAAGACCAGCGGGAGCGGGAAGAAGACATGATCCAGCGGCCCGGATTCTGGTATGGGCAGGTGACGGAAGAGCCTGAAGATCCTCAGGAGCCGGAACCCGCGGAAGACCTCAAGGAAACAGAAGCTGCGGAAGAGCCGCAGGAAACTGAAGAGATAGAAAAGGCCGAAGAGACAGGCGAAGAGGCTCAAGCTGAAGCAGAGACCGGGGAAACCGAAGCAGGTCCCGAATCGGAGGAGACCGAAGAAGCCGAGGAGGCCGGAGAGGCCGAAGCCGAGATCGAGCCCGAAGCTGGTGAACCCGCCGAAGCCGAGGCCGAGACCGAGCCCGCAGAGCCCGAAGAGCCCG
>CAMOZS010000089.1 GCA_946631075.1 uncultured Bacillota bacterium
GCATCCCACTTTGGTCGAGGCAATGATGGCTTCCCTGACCTTGCGGACCAGCTCGTGTTCTTCTTCCGCGAAAGCCCCAGCCTTTGCATCGGAAGCGATCCGGCAGTTCTCATCCACCATGTCCAGAGAATTCATCCCCGAAAGGACGCAGGTCACGGCCGGCTGGTCCCAGAGCCAGCGGAGGGCCAGCTCCGCCGGAGTGTAGCCCTGGGGGCTGTCGGCGATCAGCTGCCCGGCCTCCCTGGGCAGAGAGGCCGCCAGCTTGCCGCCCCGCAGCGGCTCCATGATGATCACCGGGATCCCCCTGGCCTCGGCAGCTTCCAGCCCCTCCCGGCCGGCCTGGGCGTGCTCATCCATGTAGTTGTACTGGATCATGCAGAAATCCCAGTCGTAGTCTGCCAGGATGGCCAGGAAACTCTCCGTGTTGCCGTGAAAAGAAAAGCCGATGTTGCGGATCTGACCGGAGGCTTTCTTCTCTGCGATCCAGTCCTCGATGCCGAGGCCCTTCAGCTTTTGCCACTGGGACACATCGGTCAGGAAGTGGATCAGATAGTAGTCGATCCAGTCGGTCTTGAGCCGTGACAGTTCTTCCTGGAAGGTCCTCTCCACCGCCTTGCGGCTTCCCACCAGGTAATGGGGCAGCTTGGTGGCCAGGTTTATTTCGCTGCGGATGCCGGTCCGCTCCAGGATCTGGCCCAGGGCGACCTCGTTTCCGCTGTAGATGTAGGCCGTGTCAAAATAGTTGACCCCCTGACGGTAGGCCGCCATCAGCTCTGCCTCCGCCTTGTCCAGGTCGATCGACCTGCCCTTTCTGCTCAGCCGCATGCAGCCGTATCCCAGGATCGAGATCGGCTCGCCCTTCTTATTCTTTCTGTACTCCATCCTCTTTTTCCTCTGTCAGATCTTTGTAGATCGTTTTGCCGGAGGCGTTGCGCGGGATCTGGTCGATCATTCGAAGCTGCATCTTGTCCTCGCGGATCCCCCACCGGTCCCAGAAGATCTGCTCCAGGGCGTCCCGGTCAGCGCCGGCTGCCTGGTCCGTCTTCCAGACGAAGACTCCGTTCTCGTCATCTCCGGTGCAGACGATGTCCGCCGTATCGAAGGCCTCCTGCAGCTCATCCTGGATCTGGTCCAGGCTGATCCTCTTGCCGTATAACTTGATAAAGCGCTTCTTGCGTCCGGAAATATAGAAGTATCCTTCCTCATCCCGGTAGGCGATGTCTCCTGTTTCCAGTCTTCCCCCGTTGTCATCGCCCTTGGCCAGGTCCTCCCGGCAGGTGGCGTAGCCCAGGGACACATTGTCCCCGTAATAGATCAGCTCGCCGTTGACGCCCGGCTCGGTGATCACTTCTCCGTCCGTTCCCAGAAGCTCGATCCTGCCTCCCGGCACCGGGATGCCGATGCTCCCGATCTTCTCCAGGCAGCGATCCGGCGGGATGTAGCTCATCCTGGCCGTGGCCTCGGTCTGGCCGTACATGACGAAGAGCCTGCGTCCGGTCTCCTTGGCCCAGGTCCCGATGGACTCCTGCAGCTCCGTCTTCAGGTGCCCTCCCGCCTGGGTCAGGGTCCTGAGCCTGGGCAGGTCCATCCGCTCGATCCTGAGCCGGTGGAGCATCTCATAGGAATAGGGAACGCCCGCCAGGGAAGTAGCTTCATATTTCTCCACCAGTTCCCAGAATTTCGGGTCGAAGAAGGTCCGGTCGGTCAGGATGATGGATGCTCCCACTGCCGCGTGGCTGTGGATCACCGAAAGCCCGTAGGTGTATTCCATGGGCAGGGTCGTGATCGGCCGCTCTTTTTCCGTCAGTCCCAGGTATTCCGTGATGGAATCGCAGTTGGCCTGCAAGTTGTCCCGGCTGAGCCTGACCAGCTTTTGTGCTCCCGTGCTCCCGGATGTGGACAGGAGCAGGCCCAGCTTCGAATACATCTCGGCCGGTTCTTCCTTCTGGTCCTCGCATGCTCCCTCCGCGATCACAAAGGCTGGGCGGTAGCTTTCTTTCATCCGCCGGATGACCTCCTGGTCAGCCTTTTTGCCCATGAGGATCACCGGGCAGGACTTCCTCAGCAGGGCCATGTAGGCGCTGACGCTGCTGACGTCGTTTCCCGTCAGCAAAAGGCAGAGAGACCGGTCCGGGATCCCGGCGGTGATGGTGTCGCCGATCTGCCAGACCTGGCCGTAGGTGTAGGTCCTGCCGTCCTCATCGATCAGGAAAACTTTATTTTTGAATGCTTCGTTTTTGTCGAAAAAGTACATCTGTCTCACTCCGTTAACATTCCGATCAGGTCCTTGCGGTCCCAGATCGTATCAAATTCAAGGGCTTCTCCTGCTCCTACCGCCCGGTCCAGTCCGGGGCAGCCGGCCTTTCGGGCCATTTCATAAAGGGCATCCGGATCGGCGCCGATGCAGACGGCTGTCTGTATCTTCCCCCTCAGCAGGGGAAGCAGTTCCTCTGTTTTCTCCAGGTCGAATTCGTAGAAGATCCCAAGCCTTGCCTCGGGCAGGTCTCTTCCTTCCCATTGGGCCGCCCTGCCGCAGGGAACGGTGTAGAGGCGGTTGGTCCTCCGCTGTACCTGGCCCAGGCCCTTGGTCCCGGCGTAGGTCCTGCAGAGGATCCTGTATTTTTCGGTCGCCATCCAGGGGGCCAGTTCGTAGCGTTTTGATTCCTCGTAGACCGCGTCCCACCAGCGTTCTTTGGCCTTGGTCCGGTCCTGACCGGTCCCGGTCCAGAAGATGCTTTTGGGGCTGGAGCAGGCGTTCTGGTCCGCTCCGTAGCTGTCCCTGCAGAAAAGGTTTGCCTGCAGGCGCAGGTCATCCTCGCTCATCTCCATGATCCGGTCCCCGTCGATCAGGGCGATGGAATACTTGTCCGGGAATCCGATGTCAACGGCATCCTCCGGTTTGGGGACGGCGCTGATCTTCTCTACGGTAGCATCTCCTCCCCAGATCATCCGGGCGGAAACCTTCTCCGAGATCCGGGCCAGGGCCTGGTGGTCTCTGGGGAAGCGGACGAAGGCGTTGCGCCGGCGCAGTTCTTCATAGGCCGGCTTGTCCAGAAGAGTCCTGATCCCCTTGAGGATCTGACTGCTGATCTCCGAATCCTTAGCGGACAGGCGGACGATGCTGGAGCATCCCGCCAGCAGAGCCGTGATCCAGGAATAGGCGAACATGGCCGGCATGTTGGAAGGTGCGATGTGGAGCACCAGGCCTCGTCCGGTCAGGTCTTTCTCCGTGCTCCGGGTCGCCTGCATTTCCTCCTGGCGCCGGCGGATCTGCCTGATGTGGGCCGGCCGCAGCCAGAATCCCAGGGCGTAGATGTCCGGATACTGGCGGTATTCAGGATCCTTCATGAAGAGGGCCGACAGGTCCTCCAGGAATTCCATGACCAGTGGATGGAAGGCCGCAAGGGGCTCCGGCGCCGCGGGGTTCTCCGCCCGGGCCGGTGCCTCATTCACAGGAAGTTCTCCGGCCAGGATCTCCAGGCCTCCATCCCCTGCCGAAGACAGACCCCCGTCCCCTGTCTTATTACTCTCGAAGGTGTCGCTGCAGCCGCGGATCTCGGCTTTGCTGATCCTGCCGGAGATTTCGAAGTACTTGCCTTTTCTTCCGCAGGGGCAGTCGTCTGTTCCCAGGATCCGGCCACGGTCCTCGGTCAGGAGCAGGTGGCCGGGATAGGATCCCGGTATCCAGCTGCGCAGGGCGATCAGGCCCCACTCTCCTGTTTTGCAGGGGGAAAAGTCCTCCGGATCCAGGATCTCGATATCCGAATAGATGCTGGCGTGCAGATGGCCCTCCTGGCACTGCATGAAGATGCTCCCGGTCTGCTCGGCCATTCCGTAGTAATCGCTGACCTGGCTGATCCCGCACAGGTCCTTCAGAGCCTGCCTGAACTCCTCATCGGACACTTTCTGGTCCTGCAGCTTTTTCCAGCCGCCTCCGTGGATCAGATAGCAGTCCTTAAGATCCAGTGTCCTTTCCTCCTTCTTCAGGGCGCCAACGAAATAGGCCCAGATCATGAAAGTGAATCCGAAGGCAAAGGAAGGCCCGGACTTTGCAGCCTCCTGAAAGGCCGCGATGGAATCCCAGTCCGGCTTCATGTTTTCATCAAGGGCGTAGAATCTTTTGGAAGACATCATGGAGAAGCCCAGGATCCCCGCTCCCCTGGCGGTGAACTTGCTCCGGTCCCGGAGGACGTCCGGAGAATCGATGATCAGCATGGGCATCCGTTTGCCGCCGATGAAGTCCCCGGTGATCGAGGCCAGGGCCCACCGCTGCAGCTCCGCCGTGGGAGCATCCAGAAAGATGCGGGAGACCTGCTGGCCTGTCGTTCCGGAGGAGGTCACCTGCCGGACCACCTCTTCCTCGGGCACACTGGCCAGGGCCAGGTCTTTGAAGAGGGCCACCGGTATATAGGGCCCGTCCTCTCCCAGCCCATTACAAATATCATCGTAAGCCGGGCACGACCTACGATGATAGTCTGTCAACGTCTTCAGTTCCCTGCGGAAAAAGGCCTCCTTTTCGGTCTGATCGGCCGCAAAGGGCGCCCCTTCCCGGTAATAGTCCCTGCTTTTGACTTGCTCACTCATTTTGCTGTCCCTTCTCATACATTGGTCCGTGGCCAGGGCATATACAGGTCCCGTCCGGGATCCGCTCCAGGGCCGGCCGGGCAATGGTCTCATAGTCCTCGTCGCTGCCGCCCTTGAGCCGGGTGATCTCCTTCTCCTCCTGGATCAGATAATCCCCCGAAAAGACGTGGGTCCCGTCCAGCCAGATGACCGTGCTTGCCGGCGAATGGCCCGGGAGCCGCTCCATCCGCAGATGGTGGCCCTGCCAGTCCATCTCATAGGAATCCTCGAAGGTGATATCGGCCGGCCTGCAGGTAAAGGACGGGCTCTTGCCTTCCCGCACGATCCCGGTCTTGAAATAGTAGAGCAGGTCCGACACATTGGACAGGTTGGCCCGGATGTCCTGGATCCGCTCACTGCAAAGGCTGCAGGCGACGACCGGCATACCCAGCTTTTCCCTGAGCTCCTCCAGGAACCAGATGTGGTCGAAGTGCTCGTGGGTCAGGATCAGAAGATCCACGGTCCATTCCCGGTTGCTGACCGTCTTCAGGACCTGCTCGCAGCTGGATCCGTCGATGATGATGACATGCCCCTCCTCCTCCAGCAGATAGCTGTTGGAGTCCATTTTTTCCGATGGGATCTGTATCACCTGCATAGTCATTTATTCGTCGAAGCTGACCCCGTACTTGGCCAGGACTTCCTTGCCCTTTTCGTAGTTTGACAGGTCCAGTACGTCCTTGGTGTCCATCTGGATATCAAAGGCGGATTCCAGATCAGCGATCAGATCCATGTGGCTGACGGAGTCCCACTTGCCCAGTCCTTCGTACTTCAGGGAAGGAAGTTCCTCCTTCGATGCTCTGAAGTTCGACATAAACGCGTAATCGTACTTTTCCAGATTTGTCATTGCCATGTTATCGTTTTTCCTTTCTTCTCTGTAGAATTATAGTCCTTCAATGGTGAAAAACCGCTTCAGCATCAGCTGGTGGCACACTGCCCTGGCGCAGACCACATCGTCCTGGCTCCGGCAGACCCCGGTAAGCTCGGCGATATAGTAGCGTTCCTTCTCCTCGGCCCCGGTCAGCGTGACCTCCGCGGTGATCCTGTCCCCCGGATAGACCGGGTTCAGGTATTCGATCTCCTGATCCTGCAGGACCGTTCCGTGGCCCGGCAGTCTGGTTCCCATCACCGAAGAGATCAGACTGGCGACCAGAACGCCGTGGACCACCGGCCGGCGAAAGAGGCCCCGACGCGACAGATCGGGATCCGTATGGATCCCGTTGTCGTCCAGGGACAGTCTCGCAAAAGCTGTGATGTCCTCTTCGGTAAATTCTTTGGTCAGGGAAGCCTTGTCCCCGATCCTGCACTTTCTTATTTCCTGTTCACTCATAGCCCTACTTCACTTTGACCGTCAGCGCCTTGACCGCGCCGTTCTGAGCGTAGACGTAGACCTTGCATGGCGTCATGGTCACAAGCAGTGCCAGCGACAAAAATGCCGTAAGCAGTCTGATTCCCAATTTCAAAAAACGTCCGTTAGTATTGTATCACATTTTCTTATGAGCCTCATGGTTTATTTACGGAAATCTCGGCCCCCGCCCAAACTAGAGGACATTGTCCAGCAGTCCCTGCAGGCCCTGCTCGTGATAGATATCCTTATACCAGGCCAGTTCCTGCTCGATGATCTGATCGATGGGCCTCATGCCAAGCAGCTCCACCGGGGCGTGATCGTCGGTCAGGATGCGGTCTCCGCCTTCATAGCCGGCGGTCCTGCCGGGGATCTGTCCGCACATGGGGGTAGACCGAGGCGATGGTGTCCGAAAGCCAGGTGTTGATCCCGTCCTCGGTATCGGTCCGCATGTTCATATTGACCACCATCACTCCGTCCTCGTTCAGATGCTCCCGGACCATCCGGAAAAACTCGGCCGAGGACATCTGAAAGGGTATGGTGATGTCTTGATAGGCGTCCACCATGATCACATCGTATTTCTTATCTATCGCCGTCCCCACAGCGGGGATGGTCACGAAGGTCGGCAGGAAGGTGCCGATGATGGACCCGATGGTGTTGAATGCTCCCAGCATGCCCACTGTTGTCCCGCTCTCCTCCAGGCTGCCCACCGTGTATTTGACCAGGGAAGGCGTCACCGTTCCCAGCAGGAAACAGGGAAAGACAAAGATGATCATACAGGCCGCAAAGGCTGCGATGACCAGGAGATGATGACTTACGGTAATGATGAGCGCTCCCGAGATCAGCAG
>CAMOZS010000090.1 GCA_946631075.1 uncultured Bacillota bacterium
AAGTCATCTCTCTCAGGCCGCCCGGATAACCGGTGTGTCTCTTGTAGATCTTCTCAGATCTCTTCTTGCCGGTCACTGCAACCTTCTCAGCGTTGATGACGATGACGTAGTCGCCGCAGTCAACGTGGGGTGTGTAGATCGGCTTGTTCTTACCTCTCAGAATAGCAGCGATCTGAGATGCCATTCTTCCCAGGTTCTGTCCCTCAGCGTCGATAACGTACCATTTGCGCTCGACTTCATGAGGCTTCGCGATAAATGAACTCATGTCCGTTCCTTTCTACCTACTGGGATCCGTTGAATCCGGATCTTTTTCGGTGCTGCCTACTGAGTTCCTGCAAAGGCTGGACCTTCCTGCCTTTGCGAAAAACGTCTTCGGCATCCTGTAACGTATAGGCCGTGCTCGCTCCGGTGCTCAAAGCTCCTGCTCGCACGAAAAACATACCGCTGCACGCGATACGAAGTTATTTTACTCTGTGAAAAGTCCTGTGTCAATTGATTTTTCAATGAGGAACAAGAAATATGCTTGCATTTCCAGTTCTTACCATGTATAATAAACCTCCAGGGGGAAGGAGAAGAGGAAATGACTAAGAGACAAGACCAGAAGAGAATGAAGAGATGGATCGCGAGGGCCCTGATCATCCTGATGATCGTGGCCACTATAGTGCCATGGCAGACGGATACGGTCCGGGCCGCGGCGAAGGTCAAGGCGCCGGTCCTGAAGCCGGTCATCTGCAGCGGCAGCAGCGTGACTGCCTCGTGGTATACGGTGGATGGATGCAGCGGCTATCAGGTCCAGTTCGCGGATAACCGGGTGTTCCTGAACAGGAAGCACAAGACTCTGAACGGCAGCAGCCATTCCACGAAGACGGTCAACATGGGCTCCGATTCCGGCAGCTGTTATGTCAGGGTCAGAGCATTCACCGATGGTGACAACGGCAGGACCTATTCCGCATGGACCCTGTCGGGCAACGCCAAGACCAACAAGACAGTGAACAAGGCCCTGGTCAGGAAGAACCGGCTGAAGAAGCTGGAGCTTCGCCGGGCGGCCAAACAGAAGGTGCCGGGCTACGATACCCTGCAGGGAAGCTGCTACGCCAACGGCTACGTTTATTTCCTGCTGGAGAACAGGAATGTCAGCTATTCCAAGGGCAGGTGCAGGATCGTCAAGATGAAGCTTTCGACCAGGAAGGTCGTGAAGGTGTCCGGCCCGCTCAAGCTGAGCCATGGCAACGACATCACCTTCGATACCAAACGCAACCGGATCGTGGTCGCTCACTCGACCCCGGTCCCCAAGAAGATCTCGATCGTCAATGCCAAGACCCTGAAGCTCAAGAGGAACAAGACCGTGGAGATCCCCTATGATCTCTACAAGCTGCCCCATCCCAAGAAGGACCCGAAGAAGTACTACAAGTCCTATAACGGATTCGGAGCCATCGCTTATAACAGCAGACACGACTGCTTCGTGGCCCTGCTGCGGGGATCGAATTTCCATCATCTGCTGATCATGAACAGCAGTTTCAAGCCCATCCGTTTCGAATACGTGGACGAACGGCCGAACCAGACCGTACAGGGGATCGATTCCTACGGCGATTACGTCATCGTGGCCCAGAGCTACAGCAGCGGCAAGCCCAACAACCAGCTTCTGATCTACAGCTGGGATGAAGGAGACCTGCTGTCCAAGCTGAACCTGGGCAGGAAGTTCGAACTGGAATCCGTCTTCCATACGGGCTCATCCTTCTACGCGGGATTCTACACTTCATTCTATAAATATAAGATAGGGAAGGGCAAGACCCTGCAGAGAGACAATTACCTGTACAAACTGGTCAATATGTAAACAACAAACCCCGGCGTTGCCGGGGTTTTTCTACGGGTATTCATGTAAAGATCAAAGGTCTATCCTGCCTTTGACCAGGATAGCGGCGGAGCCGCCGACCCGGATCTGAAGGCCGTTGCTGTCCCGGTGGATGGCGGAACGGATCTGGGAGGGACGTCCCATCTTTTCTCCCTGAACGAAGAGGCAGCGGTCTCCCTTGACCAGGCCGCTTCTGATCAGGTAATAGGTCAGGGCCCCGGAGGATGTGCCGGTGGCGGCTTCCTCGTCGATATCATAGAGGGGGGCGAAGTTGCGGCAGTAGGCGGTGACCTTGTCTCCTTCCGGAGCCAGGGCAAAGGCGTGGACGCCGACGACGTCGTACTTCCTGGACAGTTCCGTCAGGGCCGGGAAATCCGGATCGATGGCGGCCAGGACATCCCGGGACTGGACCGGCATGATGATATCCGGAAGCCCCGTAGAGATCAGCTGGGGAAACATCCCTATGTCACAGTAGTCGATCCCCATGACTTCGTACAGTTCCTGCAGCTCCTCGGGAGCGCGCATGGTGCTGATGTGCTGGGGCCGGGCCATGTCCATCAGGACCTGGTCTCCGGCGACGTCGATGAAGAGGTCTCCGGCAAGGGCCCGGTTCAGATAGGTCCCGCCGGTCTCGCACAGGCCGGCATCGGTCAGACACCGGTAGGAGGCAATGGTAGCGTGACCGCAGAGGTCGACTTCATCTGCCGGAGTGAAGTAACGGATCTGGAAGCCTCCGTCGATATCGGATGCTGAGGGACATCCCTCTTCAAAGGTCATTTCCGCCAGTATTTCCTTCAGCTCGCTTTCGGCCATGGGACGGATGAAAGCGGTCTCCGAATATCTCAGCTCCGCTGCGGTCTTTCGCATCACTTCATCGGACGGGAAATCCTCGTTTTCTTTCAGAAGGACGACCCCGGCGGGGTTTCCGCCGAACTTTTCGGTCGTGAAGGCGTCTGCGATGTACATCTGCTTCATTGTATATTCCTCCTTTGTACCTGCTGGTGTAAGTATATCATAATTTGTGGTAGAATACATCCGGGAGGGACCGCATGGAAGAAAGAAAGGCGGAACTGCAGCAGATCGGAGGCAGGATCCGGGAAAACATCATAGAGCCGGTCATCAATGACCGGGAGGAAAAAGCGCTGGACGATCTGAAGCACCGGATGATTGCGTCGCTGATCTTTGTGGTGCCGCTGTTATTAGTTGCAGCCTTCGAGCACGATGCCCTCTGGGGCCGGGTGCTGGAGATCGTACTCGTGGTCCCCATCATCGTTGTCAATCACCGGGTCTTTATCGATGGATTCACATCCATCCACAGCCGGCGGCCGGAGAAGAATACTCTGGCAGCGATCGGGACCATCGCGGCCCTGGGCATGCTCCAGTTTCCGACGGCAGGGGTCTTCCTGACCACCATGGCCCTGTGCCGGTTCAGCGAGGCCTACGTCAATTACAAACTGGATGACCACCTGAACAGGCTGATCGATGCGGAGCCGGAAGACCCGCAGCTGCAGCCGGGCCAGATCATCGAGGTCGCTGAGGGAGAGAGGATCCCCGCCGACGGGGAAATAATAGAAGGAACAACGGTGATCGATGAAGAACTGATCACAGGAGAGCGGGTCCCGGCAGACCGGAACCCGGCCGACCCAGTCTTTGCGGGAACGAAAAACCTGGCAGCCCCGTTCAGGATGAGGGTCAGCCGCTGCGGCATGGAAACGACCATCTCCCGGATCATCGAGCACATCACCGCTTCGACCATATCCCGCCCGCCCATCGCGGAGCGGGCTGAGAAGGCAGCTAGGATCTTCGTCCTTGTCGTGATCGTGCTGGCCTTTCTGGCCAGTCTCGCCCGGATCATCCTGGGGGCCGGCTGGCCGGGCGCCGTCATGACCGGGATCACCATCCTGATCATCTCAAGCCCATACGCCTTTTCGGTCGGCGTGCCGATCTGCGTTCTGGGAGCGACGGTGCGGAGCGCCAAGAACGGGATCCTGATCCGGTCCGCGGATATCCTGGAACTGGCCAGGGACATCAATACGATCGCAGTCAACAAGACCGGGACAGTCACGGCGGGAAAGCCCCAGATCAGTGACGTCATTGCCGTTGAAGAGGGATTCAGCCTGAGGCTGGCGGGCGCCCTGGAACAGGACTCTCCCCATCCGGCAGGGCAGGAGATCTCCCGGGCCGCCAGCAAAGAATGCGGCAGCCTGCCCGGAATGGAGGAGCTGGGCTATTACCCGGGAAGAGGGATAAAGGGCATGGTGGACGGGACCATCCTGCTCTCCGGCAACGGGGCCTTTATGCGGGAAAACGGCATTTCGACCGAGATCCCGGAGGCGGACACCCTCTTCAAACAGGGGAAAAGCGTGATCTACTATGCCAATGAGAAGAGGGTCATCGGTCTGATCGGTCTGCGGGACAGCCCCAAGCCGGTCAGCCTGAAGGGGATCTCCCGTATCGAGGACCTGGGGATCGACGTGGTCATGCTGACCGGAGACGGCCGGCAGACAGCTGAGGCCATCCGCAGCGAGCTCGGGATCGACAAAACCTTTGCCGAGCTTCCCCCCGGGGAGAAGGCCAGGGTGATCGAAGAACTGCAGGCCCGCGGCGGCAAGGTGGTCGCCATGGTCGGAGACGGGACCGACGACGCGGACGCCATCGCAAAGGCTGATATTGGCATCGCTATCGGATGCGGTCCGGATATCAGCGCCGAGCCGGCGGACGTGATACTGATCGCCGATGACCTGATGGACGTGGTCCGCGCCATCACCCTCAGCAGGAAGACGATCCGGATCATCCGCCAGAACATCGCTTTCGCTTACTGCTACAATATCCTGGCTATCGCGGCGGCGGCCGGGATCCTGGTCCCCCTTGCCGGCCCGGTCCTGGCGCCGGTCCTGGCAGCCCTTTGCATGTGCGCCAGCCAGATCCTCGTAGTTGTCAGCACTATGCGGGTAAAAAAGACAAGTTTGTACTGAAAACAGAGAAAGTTGATTATATTTACCCAGAAAATATAGAATTGTCAGCATATTTGTTATTTACAAATATTTGTTCATTGCTCTATAATAAAAGAGTGCTATAAAGGCCTGCGGATTACGTAGATTCATGCAGATCATTGCCGCAGACTGAAACCGTAGTAAAAAGATTCATTAAGGGAGGTCATAAAATGACTGAAAGAAACATGCAGAAAGCTTTAGAAGAAGCGAAGAGAATCGTAGGAATGATCGAGGCTGATGCTCTGACAGAAGAAGAGAAAGACACGATCATGAAGGAATCCATCGCGAACTTCAACGAGAACGTTAACCCGGGATGGCTGGAGTACAGAAAGTCCGTATCCACGGATGCTGCATTCATCGAGTGGGAAGATGAAGGCGACGTATTCAGAGATCTTCACGGAACAGAGTTCATCGACTGCCTGGGTGGCTTCGGTATCTTTGCCTGCGGCCACGGCAATCCGGAAATCAAGAAGACTGTCATGGCACAGCTGGATAGATATTCGCTGCACTCTCAGGAACTGGTTGACCCGCTCAGAGGTTACCTTGCTCATCTGCTGGGCATGATCACACCGGGCGACCTGCAGTACTGCTTCTTCACCAACGGTGGAGCTGAGGCTGTTGAAATGGCTCTGAAGCTGGCAAGACTGGCTACAGGCGGCAGATGGTATCTCTCTACCGTAGGCGCATTCCACGGCAAATCCATGGGTGCTATCTCCATGGGCGGCAAGGGCGCATACAGAGAAGACTACATCCCGATGATCCAGCAGGTACAGCATGTTAAGTACGGTGATGCTGAAGCAATGAAGGTTGCGGTTGAGAACCTCGAAGCAGTAGGCGAGAAGATTGCAGGAATCATCGTAGAGCCGATCCAGGGCGAAGCTGGCGTTATGATTCCGCCAGATGGCTACCTCAAGGCTCTGAGAGAGATCGCTGATGAGCACGGCATCGCTCTGATCTTCGACGAGATCCAGACAGGTCTTGGACGTACAGGTACGATGTGGAGATGCGACCACGAAGGAGTTTGCCCGGATATCATGACTTATGGTAAGGCTTCCTCCGGTGGTCTGGTACCGATCACAGGCATCATCGCTCGTCCGTGGACATATGAGAAGTCCGGCGTTGGCACAGGTCAGGAAGGCAAGATGTTCGAGAATCCGTGGATCCTGGGATCCCCGACATTCGGCGGCAACCCGCTGGCTTGCGCAGCATTCATCTCCACGATCAGATACATGCTGGAGAACGATCTGCCGGCACAGTCCAAGGCAAAGGGCGACAAGTACCTGGCAGGACTGAAGAAGCTGCATGAGAAGTATCCGAAGGTTCTGACCACATTCAGAGGTTCCGGAATGCTGATCTGTATGGAATTCCCGACAGACGAAATTGGTCACGAAGTTACCAAGGCTCTGTTCGCTCGTAAAGTCATGACAGCTGGTACTCTGGTCAACGCTCAGACAGTTCGTATCGAGCCGCCTCTCGTACAGGCTGACGAGACGATCGAGAAGGTTCTGGGTGCTCTGGACGAGGCTCTGGCAGAGGTTGGCAAGGCTTACGGCCTGCTCTAATCACTCAGTCAAAGCTACACTGAACATTGATTGAACTTAAGGCTGCCGCGCTTAGCGCGGCAGCCTTTTTCATGGGGCGCCCGGCAGGACTATTGTGGCGCCTTTTTTGCGGTACCGCGCCGCTTCGGATTGTGATACAATATCCTGCAGGAGGTTTCCATGAGCTACAGAGTCAGACTGAATGTATTCGAGGGTCCTTTCGACCTTCTGGTATATCTGATAGAGCACGCCCAGATGAGCATCTACGACATCCGGATCTCGGAGATCACGGACCAGTACGTGGAGTACATCAGGCAGATGAAGGAGGCGGACATCAATGTGTCCACCGAATTTATGGTGCTGGCGGCGGAGCTTCT
>CAMOZS010000091.1 GCA_946631075.1 uncultured Bacillota bacterium
CCGCAGGGAGGGAAGGAAATTCAGCGATTTCGCCATCCTTTACCGGACCAACGCCCAGTCCAGAACTTTTGAGGAAGCCCTTTCCCGCAGGGACATCCCCTACCGGGTCCTGGGCGGCCTTCGTTACTATGACCGCAAGGAAGTCAAGGACCTCATGTGCTATATGCGCCTGGTCCAGAACCGGGCCGACAATCTGGCCCTGGTCCGGATCGTGAACGAGCCCAAGAGGGGGATCGGGGCCAAGACCCTGGAGAAACTGCAGACTCTGGCAAGGGTCCGGGGGGAGAGCCTCTTCGATACCCTGTGCGATGAGGCGGTCGTCTCATCCCTTTCCGCAAAGGCTGGGGCCGGCATCCGCCAGCTGACTGACCTGATCGGATCCTTTGCGGCAGAGAAGGAAAATATGCGGGTCTCGGACATCTACGACGGCCTTCTGGTCCGTTCCGGATACATGAAGATGCTGGAAGACCAGAACACCATCGAGAGCGAGAGCCGGATCGAAAACCTGATGGAATTCAAATCCGTCATCTACGATTTTGAAGAAGAGGACCTGAATATCACCCTGGAGGATTTCATGGAGCGGATCGCCCTGCTGGCGGACGTGGACAACCACGACGCTGACGAGAACGCGGTCGTCCTCATGACCCTCCACAGCGCCAAGGGACTGGAATTCCCCTTCGTCTTCATGCCGGGCATGGAAGACGGTCTCTTCCCCGGCTGGCGGGCCTTTGACCGGGCCGACGGACTGGAGGAAGAGCGCAGACTCTGCTATGTGGGCATCACCCGGGCCAAGGAACGGCTCTGGATGACCAGCGCTCAGATGAGGACCCTGTACGGCAAGACCGACCTGACCAGGGAATCTCAGTTCATGCGTGAGATCGATCCCAAGCTGCTGACCGGCGACGGGGTCTATCAGGAGAAGAGACAGAAGGTGGGCGCTTTCAAGGACGGAGCCTCGGCTCCGGCTGCCGCAAGGCCCTTCGACCAGCTCAAGTACGCCCGCCAGAGGACCAGGCAGAACGCGGCGGCCATGCAGAAGTCCGCGGATGATTCCTTCGCGGCGGGAGACCGGATCTCCCATCCCAAATTCGGCGAGGGAGAGGTGCTGAGCTCCGACGGGAAGATCATTCGCGTCAGGTTCGCAGACGGTGAGAAAAAACTGGCGATCGGATTCGCGCCACTTAAGAAACTATGAACGAAAAAAGAGAACGGATAAAAGAACTGGTCGCCGTCCTGAACCGGGCGTCCAGAGCATATTATCAGGCAGACGAAGAGATCATGTCCAACCGGGAGTATGACCGGCTCTACGATGAACTGGTCAGCCTGGAGGAGGAGACAGGGATCGTCCTGTCTTCCAGCCCCACAGTCAATGTCGGCTACGAGGTGGTCAGCAGCCTGCCCAAGAAACAGCATCCTTCCCCCATGCTTTCCCTGGACAAGACCAAGGACCCGGCTGCCCTGGCGGCCTGGCTGGGGGATCAGGAGGGCCTGCTCTCCTGGAAGCTGGACGGACTGACCATCGTCCTGACCTATACCGAAGGCAGACTGTCCGACGCGGTGACCCGGGGAGACGGGATCACCGGCGAGGTCATCACAGGAAACGCCAGGGTCTTTGACAATGTGCCCCTGACCATCCCCTCGAAGGAGGAGACCGTGGTCCGGGGTGAAGCGGTGATCAGCTATCCTCAGTTTGAGCAGATCAACGAGTCCATCGAGGACGCGGAAGCCAGATACAAGAACCCGAGAAACCTCTGCAGCGGGACGGTCCGGCAGCTGGACAGCAGCGTGACGGCGGCTCGCCATGTGCGCTTTTACGCCTTCTCCCTGGCAGCCGGCGGCGGAGACCAGACCCGGCGAAGGGACCAGATGGAATGGCTCCGGGCCCAGGGATTCGATACGGTCGAAAACATCCCGGTCACCAGGGACACCGTCGAGGAGGCGGTGGCTTCCTTCGCGGAGAAGATCGGGGATTTCGACATCCCCTCCGACGGACTGGTCCTGACCTTTGACGACATAGCCTACGGCAGGTCCCTCGGGACCACCGCCAAGTTCCCCCGGGACTCCATCGCCTTCAAGTGGCAGGATGAGCTGGCGGAGACGACCCTGCGGCAGATCCTGTGGAATCCGTCCAGGACCGGCCTGATCAATCCCATCGCCGTCTTCGATCCGGTGGAGCTGGAGGGGACCACGGTCAGCAGGGCTTCGGTCCACAACCTGAGCATCGTGGAGGAGCTCCAGCTGCTGCCCGGGGACAGGATCCAGGTCTATAAGGCCAACATGATCATCCCTCAAATCGAGAAGAATCTTTCCGCAAAGGCTGGACGGGCGGCCCCGGAGCCTCCCGGAGCGTGTCCTGCCTGCGGAGAGGAGACCGCGGTCCGGGATGAGAACGGTATCCGGACCCTCAGGTGTCCCAACCCGGACTGCCCGGCCAAGAAGATCAAGTCCTTCACCCATTTCGTGGGCAGGACCGCCATGAATATCGAAGGCCTGTCCGAGGCCACCCTGGAGAAGCTGATCGGTATCGGCGCCCTCCACCAGCTGGCGGACATCTTCCGCCTGGACCGGTTCCGGGAGGAGATCGTGGGGATGGAAGGCTTCGGCGAGAAGTCCTTTGACAACCTGATCAAAGCCTGCCGGAAGGCGTCGCAGACGACGCCGGACCGGCTGCTGAACAGCCTGGGGATCCCGGGCATAGGATCCGCCAACGCCAGGATGATCTGCCTGGCAGGGGAGAACCGGTGGGAGAAGATCTCGGGGATGACAGAAGAGGAGCTTCTGTCCATCGACGGGATCGGGGATGTCCTGGCCAGGGACTTCACCGCCTTCTTTGCCGATGAAGGAAACCGGGGGATGCTGGAAGAGCTCCTGCCCCTGCTGACTCTGGACGAGAGCTATGAAGAAAGGACGGATCAGCCTTTGCAGGGGAAGACCTTCGTCATTACCGGAAGCCTGGAACGGTTCGAGAACCGGGAGGCTGCCCAGGAGAAGATCCGGCAGCTGGGAGGCAAGGCGGCCGGCTCGGTCAGCAAAAAAACCGACTATCTGGTCAATAACGACATCGGTTCCGGCTCATCCAAGAACAAAAAAGCCAAGGAGCTGGGGATTCCGATCATTACCGAAGAACAATTACTGGAGATGATGAACGAATGATATTACCAACAGGGAAACTGGACAGCGATCTGCTGAAGGAGATCGTATTCGATAAAATCAGATACAGAAGCAGCGATGTGAAGGTCCGGCCGGGGATCGGCGAGGACTGCGCCTGCGTAGGATTCGGGGATTACGACTGCGTCATGTCTACGGACCCGATCACATCGGCGGTCAGCGACATCGGCCGGCTGGCCATCCACATCACCTGCAACGACATCGCTTCCAACGGAGTGCAGCCGCTGGGCATCATGCTGGCGGTCATGCTGCCGGTGGGAACGACGGAAGAAGACGTGGAACACATCATGGGACAGGCGGCGGAAACGGCGGCAGACCTTCAGGTGGAGATCATCGGAGGACATACGGAGATCACGCCGGCGGTAAAGCAGCCGGTCATCGTGTCCACGGCCATCGGCAAGACACCGGCGGGAAGCTCCCAGAGCGGTAACGACATGGTCCCGGGGGATTTCATCATGATGACCAAGGCGGCAGGTCTGGAGGGAAGCGGGATCATCGCCTGCGATTACGCCGGCAGGCTGCGGCAGGAAAAGGATGCCTCGGGAGAGCCTCTTCTGAGTGAGGAGGAGATCCGCAGGGCCCAGTCCTTCCTGGATCTGGTCAGCGTGGTCCGGGAAGGGGTGGCCGCCGGAAGGGTCGGGACCCACGGGATGCACGATATCACTGAGGGCGGGATCCTGGGCGCGGTTTGGGAGATGTGCCAGATCTCCGGAACAGGAGCGGAAGTCTGGGAGGAATCCATCCCCATGGAGCCGGAAACGAGAAAGATCTGCGGGGTCTTCGATATCGACCCGCTGCGGCTGATCTCCAGCGGATCCATGGTCATCATTGTTTCAAAGGACCGCAGAGAGCAGATGGAGGAGGCCATGGCAGAGGCCGGGGTAGCCGCCTCCGTCATCGGTGTGATCAAAGAGAAGGAAGAAGGGATCCGGATGATCCGGAGAACGAAGACCTGCGGAGCTGAAGGAGAAGGCCGCATAAGTGTCGCGGTCGATCCTCCCTACGCGGACGAGATCTACAAGGTAGCCGGCAGGGAAAGGATCGGCGGATAAGGAGGAATCGGATATGAGCAACACTTTGCTGATGCTGGCGGTACTGCCCGGCATTCTGATCATCATTTATATCTACAGGAAGGACAAGGTGGAGAAAGAACCCTGGAGCCTGATCTTCAAGCTGATGTTCTTCGGGGCCCTGTCCTGCGTACCGGCATCGGTGATGGAGATGTTCGTCGACAGCAGGATGCCCTATTTCCCTGAGGGAAGTCTGGCCTACGCCCTGACCATGGCCTTCTGCTCGGCTGCTTTCTGCGAGGAGCTGTGCAAGTTCGCCTTCCTCCGCATCGGCACATGGAAAAGCCCGGAGTTCGGATACCGGTTCGACGGTATCGTCTACGGGGTCGCCGTGGCGGTGGGCTTCGCTGTTCTGGAGAACATCCTGTACGTGTACCAGTACGGATTTGAGACGGCGATCGTCCGAGCTTTCATGTCGGTGCCCCTCCACGCTTTCTGCGGCCTCTTTATGGGCGTCTTCTACGGGGCGGCAAAGCAGGCCCAGATCCAGGGCAAAAGCACCGGAAGATTCATCTTCCTGGCCCTGTTCGTACCGATGATGATCCACGGCGTCTACGACACTCTGGCATTCCTGGGAAACACCGCAGCTTCCGGGGTCCTTCTGGGATTCGTCGTCCTGATGTACATCGTATCGATCCGCTGCGTCCGCCAGTACTCGAAGGATGACTGGCAGACCGGTTTTTATCCGGAAGGACAGCCTTTGTCCGGGGATCAGGGATACGGCGGCCGGGGACAGACCGGCGGCTGGGGATATCCCGGCGGCCAGGGACAGCCGGGCCAGGGATACGGCCAGAACAGGGATCCCTTCAGAGACATGGGACAGGACAGTTACCGGGACATCTTCGGCGGCAGCGGCAATCCTGCCAGCCAGGGAAGCGGATACGGCAGAGGACCCCAGACCGATCACCGGCGGCGGCCTGACGCCGGGACCGGATACCGGGCCTATCCCGGACAGGTCCAGGACGGGAAGATCGTCCTGCTATGCCCCCACTGCCGGCGCGGCCTTCGGGTCCCGGTGGGCCTGGGACAGATCCGCGTCCGCTGTCCTCACTGCGGACAGGAATTCACCAAGACGACCTGATCCGGTTGTCCTTGACGGGTAAAGGGAAAAATACTATAATGGGTAAGCATGAAATTGCCTTTTGATGGTTCCGCATGCATGGTTTGGGTCCTGCGCAATAGGACGCCGTGAACCTTGTCAGGTCCGGAAGGAAGCAGCAATAAGCGGAAGCTCTTATGTGCCGCAGATCAGCCTTCTCCTAGCCGTGCGGAGCTTTCAAAGGGCAATTTCGATTTTATAACAGAGAAGAGATGAATCTATGTATACAGCGCTGTACCGTGCGTACCGGCCGGAAGTATTCGAACAGCTTCTCGGCCAGGAACACATTATCCGAATCCTGAAAAACCAGATCGCTTCCGGCACGACCAGCCACGCCTACCTGTTCTGCGGGACCAGGGGGACCGGCAAGACGACCACCGCCAGGCTGCTGGCCAAGGGACTGAACTGCCTTTCGGAGGGCGAGCGTCCCTGCGGGGTCTGCGAGGCCTGCCAGGCAATCAAGAACGGGACCTTTCTGGATGTGATCGAGATCGACGCCGCGTCCAACAGGGGCATCGATGATATCCGCCAGCTGAGGGACAGTGTCAATTATCCCCCCGCGACAGGAAGGAACAAGGTCTACATCATCGACGAAGTCCACATGCTTTCGACGGAGGCTTTCAATGCCCTCCTCAAGACTCTGGAGGAACCGCCGGAATATGTCACTTTCATACTGGCGACCACGGAGCCCAGGAAGCTGCCGGCCACCATTCTTTCCCGGTGCCTGCGCCTGGATTTCAAGCGGGTGCCGGAGATGGTCCTGATCGAGGGGATGAGAAGGATCTGCAGTGATATCGGCATCGATGTCACCGATTCGGCCCTTCGGATCATCGCGGGCAACGCCGACGGGTCCGTCCGGGACGGGCTCAGCATCCTGGACCAGTGCATCTCCGGAGGGGACCGTACGGTAGATGCCCCTCAGGTACTGGATTTTCTGGGAGCGTCCGGTGAGGAAGTCTTCGCCCGGCTGACGGATCTTGTGTCCAAGCGAAAAACAGCCGAGGCCATCGAATATCTGGCGGAAGTCCTGGCGGACGGCAAGGATGTCCGTCAGCTGATCCGCGACTGGATCGGTCATTACCGGAATCTGCTGATGACCAAATTCATCCGGGATCCTCAGGCAGTCATCAATCTGTCGGTCGAGAACATCGACCGGATCCGGGACCAGAGCGCCGTGATGGAGCTGGAGGACATCAACCGGGGGATCATGGAGCTGTCGAAGACGGCTGACGCGGCCCGGTGGTCCAGCCAGCCCAGGATCCTGCTGGAGGTCTGCATCGTCCGCCTGTGTCAGGGCGGAGGAACGCTGCCGGCAAGAGGCGGGGACCGTCCGGTTAGTCGGCCGCCGGCAAGACCTGCGGCAAGGCCCGCGGAACGGGCAAAGGCTGTGCCGTCCCCTGA
>CAMOZS010000092.1 GCA_946631075.1 uncultured Bacillota bacterium
ATCAGCGTATGGTTATACTGCGGCTGGTCCATGATCAATCAGGTTTCCGGTGAGGTCAGGGATCCCATGGTCATCCCGAGGAGCATCCTGATCGCCTGTCCTCTGATCGGCATGTCCTACCTGCTGCCTACGATGGCGGGTGTCGCCTCCGTTGGCCACTGGGATCTGTGGACCACCGACCTTACGGGTGAAAGCGTTGGATACGCTACCGTTCTCACACAGAATGTCGGCGGATGGTGCGGCGTGCTGGTCGTCATCACCGCTGTTGTCGGCAACCTGGCGATCTTCAACACCAACATGGCCTGCGGCACAAGGAGCCTGTTCGTTCTGGCGGACGATCATCTGGCGCCGCCGTGCTTCACCTGGCTGACCAAGAAGAGCGGCGTTCCTTCCGTAGGAATCCTTTCCCTCTCACTCGTAACCGTCCTTCTCATGCAGATGGAATTCACGACACTGATCCTGGTGCAGGTCATCCCATGCTTCGCAACGGTTGTCCTGCTGGCATTCATGGTCTTCAAAGACCGTAAGCTCTATCCGGAAGAGATCCGTAAACCGGAAGCCTACAAGATCCCGGGAGGCAAATTCGGGACCTATCTGTGCACGATCACGATCTCTGTCGTAGCGGTAGTCGCCTTCTACCTGAACGGAACCGATTACTTCCTCTACGGAGTATTCCTGATCCTCGGAGGGATCGTTCTCTATGTGATCTGCAAGCCTCTGTTCGGAGGATGTTCCGTCGAGCATCCGGACAAGTGGCCGCGCAACCCGAAGACAAAACTCGCCTACGGCGATCTGTTCCGGATCGGTATACTGATCGAAATCATGGCTGCCGTCTGCATCTCCGGCAGATTCCTTTTGAACCTGATCGAAGGAAGCTGGGGGCCGGAATACTATCTGGAAGAATACGGCACAGGGCTGCTCAGCGACTTCTACGGCATGCTCAACCTCCTGCTCATCATGGGCATCGTGCTGGCGGTCATCGGCATCGTCCTGTTCATCGTCGGCAGGAAGGTCGACCGGTTCATCTCACAGCCGGTGATCCTCAGCGAAGAAGACCGGCTGGAGGCCATGAGCGGAAGCGCCGGAGAACTCTGATGCAAAGGCTGGACGGACAAGGTTTCAGACTACTACAGGAGAATTGATATGATTACACCAAGAGTACAAAGACTAAAGGACCGGTTTCTTTCAGTGAGACCGAATATCACGCCGGAGCGGCTGCTCCTCATCACGGAGGCATATAAGAGATACGCCGGGGAACCCAGGTATCTGTTCCGGGCCAAGACCCTGGCCTATGTGCTGGGCAACCTGAGCATCACCATTCACGACGAGGAACTGATCGTCGGCGTGCCGACCTATACCCTGCGCGGGGCCCTGCTGTTCCCCGAGTACACTTCGACGGAGTGGCTGCTGGAGGAGATCCCGGAGTTTCCGACCCGGGAGATGGACCAGATCGACGTGACCGAAGAGGATAAAAAAGTCATCATGGAATGTCTGGAGGATTTCTGGCAGGGAAGGGCCATTCAGGATCTCCTGTACGACGTCCTGCCGGAGGATACCATGACCATGCTGGACAACGGCCTCATCGAACTGGGACAGATCAACACCATCTCCGGCGAGGTTGTCCCGGACTACAAGGACCTGCTGGCTAAGGGATTCCGCGGCTACATCGATCTGTGCAGAGCTAAGATCGAGGAGACTGCGGCGGATTCCATGGAGAGGCAGGAGAAGGTGGACTTCTGGAGAGCCTGCATCATCATCTGCGAGGCTGCCATCCGGTTCGCCAACCGTTACGCCGACAGGGCTCTGGAACTGGCGGAACAGGAAAGGGATCTGGGGCGCAAGGCAGAGCTCCTGGAGATCGCTTCCAACTGCAGGAATGTGCCGGAGAATCCCCCGAGAGGATTTTATGAGGCCCTGCAGTTCGTATGGTTCGTTCACCTGCTGTTCCATATCGAGGGGCCGACGACGGCCTGCAGCTTCGGCAGATTCGACCAGGTTTTGTATCCCTATATGGAACTGGATATGAAGTCAGGTGTCTTCGATGAAGACAAGTCCCTGGAGATCCTGGAATGCTTCTTCCTGAAATGCGGCGAGGTCATCGAGGTCAGAGATAAATACGATTCCAAAGGCTTCGCGGGATTCCCCATGTGGGCGATCGTCATGGTCGGCGGCCTGGGCCTGGACGGCGAGGACGCGACCAACAAGCTGAGCCACATGTGCCTGACGGCAGGGGCCGATGTGCGCACCGCCCAGCCGGTACTGGCCATGAGAGTCAGCGATAAGACGCCGCCGGACCTCTTCCACCAGGCTTCGGAGATGATCCAGGCAGGCATGGCCCAGCCGGGGCTCTTCAACGATGATGTGAATATGAAGATCGTCCGTTCCAAGGGCGGCACCGAAGAGGAAGTCCTGAACTGGAATGTGGTAGGATGCACCCAGCCCCAGTACGGCGGGGGCGGCGCGGACTGCTTCCCCGACGCGGGATACGTCAACTATGCCAAGGTCCTCGGCCTTGTCCTGCACCGCGGGGTGGAGCCGGTGTCCGGTATCAAAATGGGCCTGGATACAGGCGATCCGAATGACTTCACCTGTAAGGAGGATATCATCGAAGCGTGCAAAAAGCAGCTCATCTACATCCACGAGAAAGTGGTGTACGCGTCGAGGATCATGCAGGTCGAGCAGGCCAGAAGACTGCCGGCCGTCTATTCATCCCTGACGGTTGACGGCTGCATCGAAAAAGGAATGTCCGTGCAGGAAGGCGGCGCAAAGCATTCCAGCGCGGGTCTCTTCTGTACGGGACCTGCCAATTTAGCCGACTCCATCGTGGCGATCGAGTACGCCGTCTTCAAGGATAAGATCGTCTCCATGCAGGAACTGATCGACATCCTGGACAGCGATTACGAAGGCAACGAGAGGATCCGTCAGTATCTGATCAATGTGCCGCCGAAGTTCGGCAACGACGATCCCTACGTGGACGGTATCAATCAGGAGATCTGTAATTACGTGGCCCAGACCGTCCAGCAGTGGAAGGACTCCCGGGGCGGCCATTACGACTACACCATGATGTCCCAGTCCATGAACGTGCCCCACGGAGAAGACACCGGTGCCACACCGGACGGCAGACACGCCGGAGAGGCCCTGAACGACAACTCCTCTCCGATGATGGGGCGGGATATCCACGGGCCGACGGCCACGGTGAAGTCCGTCGCCGCCTTGAAACCGGAGAACTTCTACGCGGGCGCCCTGTTCAACCTCCGCTTCGACCCCAAGAGCGTCGAGGGAGAAAAGGGCATCGAGACCATCGAGAGCGTGGTCAAGACCTTCTTCAAGGAAGGCGGCCAGCACATCCAGATCAATGTGGTGGATGACGCCACCCTGCGCGCCGCCCAGGAGAACCCGGAAGAGTATCGCGGCCTTGTGGTTCGCGTCGCGGGATATCTGGCCTACTTTACGGAGCTTGACCGGCACGTGCAGGACGCGCTCATCGCGCGGACCGCTCACGGAGGCTGCTGATGATCGACGAGAGCAAAGCTTTGATCGGAAACATACAGAAATTCTCGACCCAGGACGGCCCGGGAATACGGTCTACCGTATTCCTGAAGGGCTGTCCCTTGCGCTGTGCCTGGTGCCACAACCCGGAAATGATCAGCCCGAAAAACCAGATGATGATCAGCCCGTCACGCTGCATCCGCTGCGGGGCGTGCGCGTCTGTCTGCCCCGAGGGCGGAATACAGGTTTCTGAGGACGGCGTCAGGATCGATTTCGACTCCTGCAGGGCCTGCGGCGACTGCAGCAAAGTCTGCTATAGCAGGGCCATCACCTACGTGGCTGAGGAGATGACGGTCGGGGAAGTCCTGGCGACGGTTCTTCAGGACAAAGACTTTTATTCTGATTCCGGCGGCGGCGTGACCATCAGCGGCGGAGAACCGCTGGCCCACCCAGCCTTTGCGAAGGCCCTTGTCAGCGCCTGCCGCGAAGAGGGGATCGACGTGTGCATCGACACGAGCGGCTATGGGGAGACGGAGCATCTGTTGGATCTGGCCCTGGCCCCGAACGTGACTCACGTCCTGTTCGATCTGAAGCACATGGATCCCGCGGCCCATGAACGACTGACGGGGGTCAATAACGATCTGATCCTCCGCAATCTGCGGGCGCTGGCAGAGGACCCGCGGACCTGCGGCAAGATCTGGGTGCGCATGCCCCTCATCAAAGACGTCAACGACGGCGATGAGACCATTCAGGCGGCCCTCGATCTGCTTGAGGAACTGGCCATTGGGAAGGTGTCCCTGCTCGGCTACCACGAGATGGGCGTTGCCAAAGCGCGCAACGCCGGGCTTGAGTTCGCCACTTTTGAGGCGCCGGCTCCGGAGCGGATGGAGGAGATCAGAGACCGCTTCCTCAGCGCCGGGATCGACGTGGAGATCTCCGGGGCCAGGATGTAACAGAGATTTCCGGGCCTGACCGGGACAGAATCCTTCGGGCCGCAATGGAAGCATGTGAACTGTATTGTAGAATGACTTTATTCACCTGGTTAGGTGATCAAGTGCTTTGGCCTGGACTGGTCCTGCCTCGTGGATGAGGAAAAAGTCAACGCATGACCCCTTAAAAGCCTACTGTATGTTGATGTCATCCTCAAAAATGGTTCGCTTACTATGTTGTGCAAGGATTGTGCCGCATGAAAAATCCCCGCTTTAGTGATGAGCGGGGATTTTTGGTTATACTATACGGCATTTTCAGCCCTAAGTATAGCTAGTATGCCAGGATCTCCTCGTTTCGGATGATGTCTTCGTATTTCATGGCTTTTTCGTGTACCTCCTGTCAGCGAAGGACTCTCTCTCCGCCCTTGATGATCATGTCCATGTTGTCCACCTTGATGTCGTAGATGCTGGTCAGGGGATCCCCGTTGATGACGAGCATATCGGCACACTTGCCTTCCACGATGCTGCCGGTCTCATCGTCGCATCTGAGGGCCTTGGCCCCGTTCAGGGTCGCTGCGATGATGGCGTCCATCTCGCTGATGCCGCAGCTGTCGACGAACCGGTAGATCTCTTCGATGGTCGTGACGCCATAGGGCGTGGAGTCGTTATTGAAGCTGTCGGATCCCGTCGTAAGGATGACTCCGAACTCGTAGGCCTTATGGACATTGTCGTAAAGGCGGGCCAGTTCCTTGTCGATCAGAGTTTCCCCTTCATACTTGTCATGGACGCCTGGGATGTACTGGGGCGGATAGGTCGCAAGCCATGCCGGCAGGAAACCGATCGTGGGACAGAAATAGATCCCTCTCTCTGCCATGACCTTCAGAGCCTCATCGTCCACCTCAAATCCGTGGATGATGAAGTCGGTACCCGCGTTGATGGACGGCCAGACATCGCCGTAGGTATGAAACCAGGTTGGCACATGCCGCAGGGCGCATTCGTCCACGACGGCCTTCAGTTCCTCCTCCGAATAGTGATGGTCGCGGGAGGTATCCCAGCGGTAGATCCCGCCACCCGTGGCCCATACCTTGATGGCGTCCGGGCACTCTCTGAGTCTGCGCCTTATCGCCTTGCGCAGTTCCCAGGGTCCGTCGACCGCTTCAGCCCAGGGGTGTCCCTCGGCCACTTCCTGAATGGAACAGTTGTGGGAATCTCCATGGGAAGCGGTGGCGCAAAAGCCCCGCCCTGTGGCGATGATCCTGGGCCCCTGCATCTGGCCGGCATCGATCATGTTCCGGATGGGGATGCCGAAGCGGGAAATCTCACCGACGGTCGTCAGACCGTTCTCCAGACAGTCATGGGCCTGCTGCACAGCCATGACCTGCTTTTGCAGAAGGGGTTCCCTGACCCAGTCCGAATCGTTGTCATTCAGATTGCCGCTCAGGTGCAGATGGGCGTCGATGATGCCGGGCATTATGGTCTTTCCGGTCACATCGATGATCTCATATCCTTCCAGGTCCGGCGCCTGATCGCTGGTCCTGGCCCCGGCGAATACGATCTTCCCTTCATCTACGATCACAAGGCAGTCCTGTATGGCCGGTTCCTTTTCTCCGGTGATCAGCTGTCCTCCCGTAAAAGCTGCCTTCAGATAGTTTTTCTTTCTCATTTTCTAGCCTCCTTATCTATTGCTGCCAGGCGACTCTTCGCCTGTATATTATTTTACGGTGATCTTGACCTTGACCGTTTTGTCTATGGGCTTAGTTATACTATACGGCATTTTCAGCCCTAAGTATAGCTCAATGGCTGCAAATAATAACAACAGCCAAATATCAAAAGATGCAGCATCTTCTTTTGCGTATCCCGGAAAGAGGAGTGCCGCCGAGATTTTGCAGTTCCTTACGGAGTCTGGTATATTAAACAGGGATGCCGTTGAACAGGAAATGGCAAACAAAGAGAAAGAAAAAATTGCAAGATCATCCGTTTAAGCTACCGGATAAGCCGGGGGCTGATGGGAGGTGGCGGACTCATGTGATTGACTTGTCGAAGAAAGAAAAACGGAAGCAGATTGCAGCCAATTCATACGAAGAACTTCTGGACAAACTGATGGCACACTATGGGATGCTATCAGAACCCAAAACCTTAGAGCCCATTTTGGAAGAATTCCTGGAAGATAAAGCCAGAACTAAAAAGCAGGCAACTATTTCTCGCGATCGGAGAACGTGGAAACGATACCTTGCAGGGACAGAGCTAGTGAGAACCCCGCTTGAGAGATTAGAAGGATATGAAATAAAGGTATGGATTGAAAATCTAATA
>CAMOZS010000093.1 GCA_946631075.1 uncultured Bacillota bacterium
TGTCTTTCCAGAATGTGAATCCCAGAAAGTTGCTTTTATTCGGTCTTACGACCTTTGTCTTGGTGGCGCTGACTTTTAGCCGGAGCTTGCGCTCCAGCCAGTTTGCGACTGACCTCATCACCCGGTCTGCCGCCATTTCGCTTTTGACAAAAATGTTGCAGTCGTCAGCATATCTGACGAAATGAAGCCCCCTTGATTCCAGTTCTCTGTCGAGTTTGTCAAGATAGACGTTCGACAAGACGGGACTGAGAGGGCCGCCCTGCGGGACGCCCTCCTCACTCGGACTCATCAGACCGTCCTCCATGACGCCTGCCCGCAGGAACTGTCGAATCAGTCGCAGTGTTTTCGCATCATTGATGCGCTCTCTGAGTATCGAAATCAATCGGTCATGATTTACGGTGTCGAAATATTTCTCGATGTCAAGGTCGATGACCCATTCATATCCCTCATTGAGGTATTCGAGTGCTCTCCTTATGGCCTGCTGACCATCCCTTCCCGGTCGGAATCCATAACTGTTGTCGGAGAAGTATTTGTCGTAGCCAAGTGACAGTATCTGCGCTGTCATTTGCTGGACTACTCTGTCCGCAACCGTCGGTATTCCCAGCGGTCTTTTCTTTCCATTGGCTTTGGGGATGTAGACCCTTCGTACCGGACTCGGCTTGTATTTCCCCTCACGGATCTGCGTCTTTATCGCTTCTCTGTGCAGGGCAAAGTGGGCATCAAGTTCTTCCACCGTCATTCCATCGACTCCGGCGGCACCTTTGTTTCTCTTGACTGCCTTGATTGCCTCGTCAATATTCCTGTCCTGTAATATCCATTCGATCAATTCCACTTGTTGCTCCTCTTTCTGCTCGTAAAGCTGTCAGGAATCATCCCCTCTGCCTTCTGCCTCCGCAGACGTACGCTTCTGCTTGCTGGGCATATTCTCGATTTCGGATTGTCCTGACCTTGCTTACAGCGATTCGCAATACATTGACATTAGGCCCTTTCCCGGCGGTGCTCCGGGTACTATGGCCTCAGCTGACTCCTGGGTATGAGCTTTTTATCGCACGTGCTTTTCCACGCTACCCAGGCCTCCCGGGGTAAGACACAGTTCTTTCGCCGCACAACCTCCGGATTTACTGTCTTGGCGTTACGTTTACCTTTTGGGCTTCGGTTTGTAATGCAACCTTACCCGCCATTTAGCCTCGTATCCGGTTTCTGTTCGTAGGCTCATCGACTTTGCTACACCACTTCCTCCCCCTTGGCATTGCTGCTTCCGGCTTGTGGTTCGCTACACTTGGCGGTAAATACCCGTGACGGGACTTTCACCCGTTAGAACTGTGCCATGCCCGGCACACACTGAAAGAGGGACCGCGCCGCGGCCCCTCTAGTTCACTTCTCAATACAATTCCGGCCGGCGGTGTTTCAGAAGAGGCAGCTGATCCCGGATCGCATTCACATAATCCAGGTCGATGTCTCCATAGATGATCTGCTGCTTTTCGTCAGCGTGGGCGATGAATTCGCCCCAGGGGCTGGCGATGCAGGAGTTGCCGTAGGAAACGTAGACTCCATTTTCGTCCCGGGCCGGAGCATTGGCCGCGAAGTAGACCTGATTGTCCAGGGCCCTGGCCCGCATGGTCAGATCCCAGTGAGCGGGGCCGGTGGTCATATTGAAGGCAGCCGGCAGGACGATCAGCTTAGCCCCGGCCAGGGCCATCTTGCGGAACCATTCCGGGAAACGGACGTCGTAGCAGATAGCGACTCCGATGGGACAGTATTCCGTCTGGATCACGGTCATATCCTCTCCCGCGGTCAGGGTATCCGACTCCATGAACCGGATCCCCCCTTCCACATCGATATCGAAGAGATGGACCTTGCGGTGGCGGCCGATCAGATCTCCCTTCCGGTCAAAGCTGAAGGAAGTATTGTAGACCTTATCCCCGTCCAGCTCGGAAATGGATCCCCCGATCAGGTAGATGCCCAGATCCGCGGCCAGCTTCGACATGAACTCCACCGTCTCCCCGTCCGCGGGCTCGGCATAGTCTCTGAAATAATCGTTGGAATAAGGGCAGTCCCACATCTCCGGAAGGGCGATCACCTGAGCGCCGTTTTCGGCTGCCTCCCGCACATGGGCCTCCGCGATCTTCCTGCTTTCATTTTTGTCCATCGATCCTGCGATCTGACAAAGCGCCAATTTGAATTCCATAGGGTTTCCTCCTTCCCTTCCGGGATCAGGGTCAGTCCTGATCCTGTTTCCTTCTCTTGCGTATCTCCTCCACCAGGACTTTGGTCGCCCGGCCGGTCAGTCCCCAGATGGCCCAGCCGTTTACATCATAGACCGGGACCGGAGAGGTCATCTTCGACCAGGGATAGGAATCGGCTCCGGTCACTCTCCGGTAGGGAAAGTCCTCCGGCCCGTACTGGATCAGCTTTGCCCGGTAATCCTCCGGCTCAGTCTCCAGCAGATCCTGCAGGGGAACGGTGAATACCCGGTCTACCTCCTGGCGGCTGATCTGAAGATCCTCCGCGGCTTTCCCATCCACCAAGCCCAGGAAACAATGCATGGCGAACCGGCCGACTCCGTAGATCACCGTCAGTTCATTGAGGACTTCCACATGGTCCGCCCCAAGGCCGATCTCCTCCTCTGTCTCCCGCAGGGCGCATTCCTGCCAGGTCTCGCCCGGCTCCTGCATGCCTCCGGGAAAGCAGATCTCGCCCGGTTGCCTGTCCAGGTCCCTGGCCCGAACTTCATAGAGGACGTGGATCCCGTCCTCCCGCCGGATCAGGGGGATCAGGACAGCGTAGTGGCGAAAGCGGTTCTCCGGAACAGGGCCGGTCCCGGCAAACATGTCCCGTAGCTGGTCCGCCGTCGGGGCCGCCGTGGCCTGCGCGTCCGTCGGGGCCGCCGTGTCATGCTGGTCCGCTGTCGGGGCCGTCGTATCATACGGGCCCTTCGCAGGGGCCTTCACCTCGGCCTCAGCCCCCGGGCCCTTCCCTTCGGCCACCGTCTTTCTTATCCTCTTCTCCGCCTTATCCGCCTTCTCTGTCACTGGTCCTCTCCCTTCTTTCGGTGCTCCATGGCCCTCTGCTGGGCCGACCACTTCTTCTGGCTCATGATGTTCAGAAGGGAGGCGACCAGGATCAGGAGGATCCCGACGACCGTATTCCAGAGGATGGTCTCCTTCAATATGATCCGGGCCAGCACCGGAGCGATGGCCGGCTTCAGGAAGAAGGCGAAGGAACCGGTTGCCGCGTCTGACAGGGCAATGGCCTTGAAGTAACAGAAATATCCCAGGCCGGTCACTATGATGCCCACATAGAGGACGATGGGCAGGTTCTCCGGCACGGCCTCAAGGACCGGCCGTCCCATGACCAGGATGACCACCAGCAGGATGGCCGATCCGATCAGGAAGCTGAAGCTGGTCTGCGCCATCAGTCCCATCCGGGATACCAGAGCCTTTCCCGCCACCGTATAAGCCCCGAAGAAGAAAGCTGCCAGGAGCATCAGTCCCATGCCCAGCATGGAGTTGCCCTCCTGCACGTCCCAGGGGCGGAGCATGAACACGATGCCGACCAGGGCGATGGCCAGAACGATCAGCTTTTCCCGGTTCAGTTTCTCATCCGTAAACAGATGGGCGAAGAGCATGACGAAAAAGGGACTGGTACAGATCAGTACCGATACCGTCGAAGCGTTGGAAGACATGATGGAAAGCTGAAAGAGGACCATGCTCACGGGAATTCCCAGGGTCCCTACCCCTGCCAGTTCCAGAATGTCCTTGCCCGAGATCCGGACCTTGTTCTTCCGGATCTCCGCGATGGCGAAGGGAAGCAGGACCAGTCCGCCGATGGCGAACCGGAGGAAGGTCAGCTGGAAGGGATCCAGACTGGCGCCGCCCACCTTGCAGGACACCTCCATCGATCCAAACAAAAATGCGGTAATGATAACAAAAATATATGCTCTGCTCAACTGTCTTTTCTCCATAAGAAAGGCGGTGTGATCCCACCGCCTGTCGCTGTCTGCACTATACCGTCTGTAACTTAATTCAGGATCTCGATCCCCTCGAAATCCACACCGATCATTTCTTCCTTCTCAGCGCTGATGCTGACGACGAAGTCCGGTCCGTAGACCTCGGAGATCACCTTCAGACGCTCGATGAAGTCCGGAAGGTCTCCCATGGAAACATCCGCGTGCTTGAGGATGCTGTCGATGAAAATCGTTTCGATGTCGTGATCGGAACTGATGATGCCATACAGGAATCCGATGTACTCATCGATGTTGGTGATGTGTTCAAAATCCTCCATGCATATAACACGGATCCGGTAACTCAACTCATACATCAGCCTGTGATTCTTATTGATAAAGACAACGCTGCCTGCTGCGCTTTCAATGTTCTCATTGGCAAGCTTCAGCATCTGGTTGGTCTTGCCGCTTCCCTTGTGTCCGATCAGTAATTTCACCATAAGCCTTCTCCTCCTGCTTCGTTCAACCAATTCCTTATAAAAATCGTTTCAATCAAAATTATATTACAACTATTGTACACCATGTGCTTTTTTCGGGCAACCGTTAATCCGCTATCGGCCGGTCGAATTTTTACCTGGGTTCTCTGCCCCTGCGCAGGCGAAGCTGCCCGCAGGCCCCGTCGATGCTGCGGCCCAGTTCCCGCCTAACCGTTGCCGGCACTCCAGCCTTTGCAAGCTGATCGGCGATCTGTCCCGCCCTGCGCCGGTCCGTTCCTTCCAGCCCCGTCTCCTCTACCTTGTTGAGGGGGATCAGGTTCACGTGGCACAGCATCCCCCGCAAAGCCCTGGTCAGTCCTTCGATGTCCTCGGGCCGGTCGTTTTCGCCCCGGATCAGGGCGTACTCGAAGGTGATCCTGCGGCCGGTCTTCTCCGTATATTCCCGGGCCGCCTCCAGAAGGTCCCCCACCGGATAGGACCGGTTCACCGGCATGAGCCTGCTGCGGTCCTCATCATCGATCCGGTGCAGGCTCACCGCCAGGCTGACCTGGGGGAAATCCTCCCCGAACCGCTTCATCACCGGGATGATCCCGCTGGTGGAGACAGTGATGTGGCGCCAGCTCATGTTCTTTCCGGCCGGCTCATGAAGAAGGCGGAGAAAGCGGCTGACATTCTCATAATTATCAAAGGGCTCTCCCATCCCCATGATGACGATGTGATTGATCTCCTGGCCGGAAGCCCTCTGGGCCGCCAGCACCTGTCCCATCATCTCACCCGCCGTCAGGTCCCGCTGGAATCCCCCCAGGGCGGAGGCGCAGAAGGCGCAGCCCATCTTGCATCCCACCTGAGAGGATACGCAAAGGCTGTTGCCGTAGGAGTATTTCATGAAGACGCTCTCCACCGCCGCGTCCGGATAGCCGAAGAGGAACTTCCTGGTCCCGTCCGCCGGGTCCACCTGCTCCTCCAGGACCTCCGGCAGGCCGATGAAGGCTTCCTCCGCAAGCCTGGCTCGAAAGGCCTTGGGCAGATCAGTCATCTCTTCAAAGCCCGCCGCTCCCCGGTAGATCCACTGAAATACCTGTTTGCCGCGGTAGGGCTTCTCGCCCAGGGCCGCGGCAAAGGATTTCATTTCTTCGATTGTCAGATCCAGAAGATCCTGTTTCATAGATTTCACCCAAACAGCCGGAAACGGTTCCGGACTTTTTTCTTTCCTGTCTCCTCTTTATCTGTCTCTTCCCTCGGCTGCATGGTGACCTGCCAGCCGGGGTGCATCTGCTCCAGGTAGCTCTCGATATTGATCCAGTCGTTCTCCGGATGCTCCGAAGCGATCCCCGGATAAAACCTTCCGACGAACTCCTCGACCAGGACCCGGGGCAGACTGCGGAGCCTGCCCCTGCCGCTGTAGTCCAGCGCTATCCCGAATTCCGCCAGAGCCTTTCGGACTGCCGGATCTTCTCCATCGTAGTCTTCCTGTGAGCTGAGGCGGATCTTCTCTCCGTAGCCTTCCAGCAGATGGATGACGTCCTCCGGATCCATGCCGAACTTGATCGACAGGTATTCCAGATCCCGTCCCACCGTCACATACAGATCGAAGATCGCCGTATGATCCTTCACGTCCCGCTGAGCCAGACGCTTCAGATTATCCAATGAAGTGCTCATATCTATACCCGTTCAACAGCCAGGCCGGTCTTGTGGCCGTTCAGCTTGACCGTATCCAGTCCGGACTTCTCCTCGATGGCCACTGCCAGAGTTTCCTTCATGATGTAGTCTCTGTGCTCTTCGATGGCCGCGGCCACTTCCTCATCCGCTTCCACGTAGATGTTGATGTTGTCCATCATCTCGAAGTCTTCCTGCTTACGCATCTGCTGGACCTTGGAGATCAGCTCTCTGGCCAGACCCTCGGAAGCCAGCTCCGGAGTGATCTGGGTGTCCAGGATGGTGAAGACGCTGCCGTCCATGGCGACTGCGAAACCTTCCTTGGCTGTGATCCGGACATCGACCATCTCCGCTGTGATCGCCGTCTCTTCGCCGTTCAGATCCAGCATGATCTGTCCGTCCTTCTCCAGGGCCGCGACTGCCGCCGCCGGATCCGCCTTGGCCAGGGCTCCGCCGAAGGCCTTGATGTTCTTGCCCAGGGCAGGTCCAGCCACCTTGAAGTTCGGCTTCAGGGAGTAATCCATGTATTTTTCCAGGTCGTTTTCGAAGACGACTT
>CAMOZS010000094.1 GCA_946631075.1 uncultured Bacillota bacterium
AAGCGCGGTCAACGGACTGTCAGCCAGTGGCGGCACCAACTGGGAGGCTGCCCTGCAGCTTGCCAATCAGCAGGCGGTCGACTCCGGACGGGCGACCTTTGTTATCTTTGTTACTGACGGAGATCCGACCTTCCGTAACTCAAGGACGAATACAAATGACGGTGATCTGAGCAGCAATGACATCAATGAAGGTTACTACCTGGATGGCAATTATAATGTCTTTGGAACAGGTCATTCGGACGAGAGGAACAATAACTACAATACAGCCGTTGCTCAGGGACAGACGATAGTTGGAGCAGGCAAGAACCTTTACACCATCGGCATATCTGAAGACGTTAAGAAAGTCGGTGATTTCAATACTGACGCAGGTGGTAACGGCGCCTATATCGCGTCAAATACCGCGGCCCTTAATCAGGCCTTTTCCGATATAGAAGCAAGCATTATCGCTATGATCGGATTCAGTGATATCCAGATGACTGACGGTATCACGGAAATGACCCAGACCGTTGACAAGAGCGGGCTGACGACGACTGATGGCAGTTTCACCTACTGGAAGAAGGGAAAAGACGACACGGAATTTTCCGAGTGGGATCCTGCGTCCGAAGGGGCAGAAGAGGCAGTTTACGATGCGTCATCCGGCGCGGTGAAGTGGAACATGGGTACCAACTTCATGCCGGAGGATGGGGCCACATACAAGGTGACATGGAAAGTCTGGCCTTCCCAGGAAGCATACGATATCCTGGCTGAGTGTCAGAATGATCCGACCTTCTATGACACCCTGACGGATGCACAGAAGGCCCAGATCGCCAAAACAGGCTCCGCCCCCAACTTCACCTATACGCTGAGGACCAATGAACCGGGCGCGGGAACCAGGTATAAGTCCGCGACAAAATCAGGGTCCGGAATAACAACAGAAGGAGATTATAAGGATCTTCTGTTCAATGAGGTCAATCCTCTGGGGCTTGCTTCCAGTCAGATCCATGTAGAAAAGGTCTGGGACAACCAGCTGGACAGCAGAGTAGTGACCGGTTCCTACACATTCCCGGTGAAAGGAGACGGTCAGGAATTCGGCGAAGGCGTGGTTCTGTCCAGCGACCAGAACCCGCAATGGAAGAACAGCTATTATATTTCCACGGGCCTGATGACGACGGATCCCTATGTCATATATGAGAAGGGTCACGACTACACGGTGGAAGAGCCGGTCGATCTTTCCTATAACTGGGATTTCAAATCCGATGTTTATCATCCTATGGTCATCGACAACAAGACGGTCAATCTGATCAAGGTCGACAGTCAGGCCGAGGCGGATTATACCATCGACGGGAAGTACTACAAAAAGCTGGAAGGTGACGCTACCCTTACCGCGGTAAATGAGCGCCGAAGCAATCTGAACATTTCCAAGACAGTCGTTGACCAGGACGGAAATCACATACGGAGCAGCCAGCCCTTTACCTTTACCGTAACGGTCGATGAGGGACACGATGATGAGATCTGGCTGAGCGCTTTTGACACCAACACAGGTCAGACAGTAAAAGATCCGGATATCGTGACCGGAGACGGGGTCCAGTACCAGGAAAGCGACGGATATTTCCACGCGCCCAGCGGCACAAGGCTGACCCTGACCCTCAAGGATGGGTGGAATTACCGTTTCACCAACCTCAGTATTGGATCGACCTATTCGATCGAAGAGAACAGTCCGCTGCCGGACGGCTTCGTATTCGATAAGGCGGAGGCAAACGCGACCAATGGCGCATCGCCGGGAACCGTGACCGGGCAGAAGACGGAAGGCGCGATCGATAAATCTAATTCGATCTATACTGCAGCCTACACCAACAAAGCGGATACGACAGACCTGAAATTCAGAAAAACAGGTGAGGATGGACAGACAGCCCTGGCCGGTGCGGTCATCGAGATTTCCAAAGACAGGGTGGCCATAGACGGATCGCCATTTACGACGACGACCGAGGATATGGAACTGAGTCTGACCAACGGCATCTATCAGGTGAAGGAGACCTCAGCGCCTGAAGGCTACGTCATCGAGCATGGCGAGATGTATTTCAAGGTGGACAACGGTGAGGTGACGATCACCGATAAGGATGGCAATGCCAAAAGCTACGATGACTTCACCATGGATACAGAAGACGGAGTGATCGTGCTCAAACTCAAGAACCATCCGGGAGCGGAGCTTCCCTCCGCCGGAGGACCGGGCACGACCTGGATCTATCTGATGGGCGCCGTTCTCCTGCTGGGATGCGGGATCACCCTGGTCGTCCGCAGAAGACTCCATATAGAGTAGGGAGTATGCAATACAGCAACAAAATGTACGAACAAAAGACAAAAACGGTCTTTGCATTTTCAGAAAACAATGATATCATAAACTCACAGAAGAATAACGGATGAAGGGTCTGTGAGAGTCCCCGACGAAGTCCGGAAACGGGCAGGACGGGGCGCCGAAGGGGCAAGCCGGCGGAACCGGTGAAACTCTCAGGCAACAGGGATCAGATCTGGACGAAACTCTGGAGAATCGACAGAGGAGAATTAGCGCAGAAGCTATATTCTCCTCTTTTTTTCAGGTAAGGATGAAAGGAAGCGTGATTGGATATGAGCAAGACAGGATTTTCACCAGCCGATATCTTACTTCCGGCCGCGGGCAACTATGAGACCTGGGCGGTCGTCGCCTGCGATCAGTTCACCTCCCAGCCGGAGTACTGGCAGAGGGTCGAGGAAAAGGTCGCGGACCAGCCATCGGCATTTCGCCTGATCCTGCCGGAAGCCCAGCTGTCCGACGGACATACAGAAGAACACATCGCCAGGATCAATGAGACCATGCTGGACTACCAGAAGGAAGGGGTCTTCGAGGAATACCCGGACGCCATGATCTATCTGGAGAGAGTCCAGAGCGACGGCAGGGTCCGTTGCGGCGTCATCGGCAAGATCGACCTTGAGGAATACGACTATTCACCTGACAGCCAGTCCCTGGTCAGAGCCACGGAAGGGACGGTCCTGGACCGGATCCCGCCCCGGCAGGCAGTCCGCAGGAACGCTTCTTTGGAACTGCCCCACATCATGCTCCTGATCGATGATCCGGACAACACGGTGATCGGACCTCTGGCCGGCTCCGGCAATGTGATCTACGATTTCGACATGATGGAGGGAGGCGGCCATGCCAAGGGCATGCTGCTGGATGACGCGCAAAAGCTGGCTGTGTCAAAGGCTCTGTCCGACCTTGCGGAAGGCCAGCCTTTGCTCTTCGCTGTTGGTGACGGAAACCATTCACTGGCATCGGCCAAGGCCCATTATGAAGAAGAGAAGGCCAAGGGCCTGCCGACGGCGGAACTGTCCAGATACGCACTGGTAGAAATCGTCAATCTCTATGATGATGCTCTGGAATTCGAGCCCATCCACCGGGTCCTCTTCGATGTGGATCCTCAGGATGTTCTGGACGAGCTCAAAGCCTGCTATCCCGGGACCTATGAGGGAGAAGGAGAGGGTCACTGCATCCGCTTCGCCTGGGAGCAGAAGGAAGGCTTCCTGACCGTTCCGGAGCCGAAGGCTCAGCTTGAAGTCGGCACCCTCCAGACTTTCCTTGACGATTATCTGAAGCGCAAGGGCGGACGGATCGACTATGTCCACGGCGACGATATCACCATCGAGCTGGGGAAGAAGCCGGGATGCCTGGCCTTCCTGCTGCCGGCCATGGATAAGAACGACCTGTTCAAATCCATCGCGGCCGACGGACCTCTGCCCAGGAAGACTTTCTCCATGGGCCACGCCGAGGACAAGCGTTATTATATCGAGGCCAGAAAGATCAAATAACTGAACCCCGACAAATAAGAAAAATTTACAGGTGAAAAGCAGACTCGTTTTTGCTTTTCACTTGAAACTTTTGTTTGATAATGTATTATTAGGTTATGAGTTTATTGCGTTAAAGGAGAAAAAACTATGGAATTGAAAACACCTCTCTACGATGCGCACGTCAAAGCGGGCGGTAAGATGGTCCCCTTTGCCGGTTACATCCTTCCGGTCCAGTACGGGACCGGAGTCAACAAGGAGCACATGGCGGTCCGTACCGCGGCCGGAATGTTCGATGTGTCCCACATGGGCGAGATCCTCTGCGAGGGGCCGGACGCCCTGGCCAATCTGAACCGGATCCTGACCAATGATTTTACCAGCATGGTCCTTGAGCAGGCCAGATACAGCCCCATGTGCAACGAGCAGGGGGGCACGGTCGATGACCTGATCGTATATAAAATGGATGAAAACAAATACTTTCTGGTGGTCAACGCGGCCAACAAGGATAAGGATTATCAGTGGATGCTGGACCACCAGCAAGGAGAGGTGACTTTCACCGATGTTTCTGATCAGTACGCCCAGATCGCTGTTCAGGGCCCCAAGGCCATGGATGTGATCCGAAAGCTGGCTAAGGAAGAAGATATCCCCGATAAATATTATCACGCCAGGATCGCCTCTGAGGTTGCCGGGATCCCCTGTATCGTTTCCAAGACCGGCTATACCGGTGAGGACGGAGTAGAACTCTATCTTCCGGCGGCAAGAGCGGAGAAGATGTGGGATGCTCTGCTTGAGGCAGGCGAAGAGTTCGGCTTGATCCCCTGCGGACTGGGAGCACGGGATACCCTGCGGATGGAAGCTGGCATGCCCCTGTACGGTCACGAGATGAACGATGAGATCTCCCCGATAGAAGCGGGGCTGGGCTTTGCCGTCAAGATGAAGAAGGATGACTTCATCGGCAAAGAACCGATGGAAAAGGCGGGAGCACCGGATACCGTAAGGGTCGGCCTTAAGGTCACCGGCCGGGGCATCGTCCGGGAGCACCAGGATGTTTATGACGGAGAGGGCAATAAGATCGGGATCACGACCTCCGGAACCAAAACTCCCTGCTTCGACAAGCCCATCGCCATGGCCAGAGTTCCCAAGGCCTTCGCCGGGATCGGCACTAAGCTGATCGTGGACGTACGGGGCCGGCAGGGGGAGACCGAGGTCATCCCGCTGCCTTTCTATAAAAGAAGTAAGTAATTATCATTTCAATATCATTAATCAATTCAAAAAGGAGAAGAATCATGGAATTCAGAACAGATCTTTCGTACACCAAGTCACATGAATGGGTGAAGCTTGAAGGCGACATCGCTACCATCGGTATCACCGATTACGCTCAGGACGCGCTGGGCGATCTGGTATTCGTCAATCTGCCGGAAGAGGGCGACAGCGTTGAAGTCGAGGGTGTCTTTGCCGATGTGGAATCGGTCAAAGCGGTCTCTGACATCTATTCTCCGGTGACCGGAACGGTCTGCGAGGTCAATGAGGAGCTGATGGATGCTCCCGAACTGATCAATGAATCGCCCTACGACGCCTGGCTGATCAGGGTAGAGGATGTGACAGATCAGGCGGAATTCATGACAGCTGAGGAATACGAGGAATTCGTCGAAAACGAGGCGGAATAAGATCATCAGAGAAGAGGTGGAATGAATGGGTAGCTTCGTACCGAATACCAAAGCGCAGCAGGAGGAAATGCTGCGTCAGATCGGGATGCAGCGGATGGATGACCTTTTTGCAGCCATTCCCGATGATGTGAAATACAAGGGCCAGCTGCCTCTGCCGGAAGGCTTATCCGAGATGGAGGCCCTGCGGCAGATGGAGGATATGGCAGGGGAGAACACGATCTTCCGGAGCATCTTCCGGGGAGCGGGAGCATATCGCCACTATATCCCGGCCATCATGGACAGCGTTCTGAGCAACGAGACCCTGCAGACAGCCTACACGCCCTACCAGGCCGAGATCAGCCAGGGCGTCCTTCAGTCGATCTTCGAGTACCAGACCGGGATCGCGGAACTTACCGGAATGGATGTTTCCAATGCTTCAGTCTATGACGGGGCGACAGCTGCGGCGGAGGCCGTGGCCATGTGCCGGGACAGGAAGCGGAGCAAAGCGCTGGTCTCTTCCTGCATCCAGCCATCGGTCCTGGAGACCATCAAGACCTACTGCTTCGGCAATGAGATGGACCTGGTCCTGATCCCCGAAAAGGACGGGATCACAGATACAGAAGCCCTGAAGGACCTGATCGATGATCAGACAGCCTGCGTCTACATCCAGCATCCCAACTATACCGGACGTCTGGAAGAGGCGGAGGCCATCGGTGAGATCGCTCACGGGGCCAAAGCCAAATTCATCATGGGCGTCAATCCCATTTCCCTTGGTCTTCTCAAGACCCCGGCTGAATACGGGGCGGACGCTGCCGTCGGGGAAGGCCAGCCTTTGGGACTGCCCCTTGCCTTCGGCGGACCCTATCTCGGATTTATGGCGGCGACCGACGCCATGAAGCGCAAGCTCCCGGGAAGGATCGTCGGGCAGACGGTGGATACCGAGGGACGGACCGGCTATGTCCTGACCCTGCAGGCCAGGGAGCAGCACATCCGGCGGGAGAAGGCCTCCAGCAATATCTGCTCCAACCAGGCTCTCTGCGCGCTGGCGGTGGGCGTTTACCTTGCGGCCATGGGGCCGGATGGAATGAAGAATGTAGCCTCCCAGTGCGCCTCCAAGGCCCACTACATGGCGGCCGAGCTTGCAAAGGCTGGGCTGGCTGCGGCAGAGGGCGAGTTCTTCCATGAATTCGTTACGGTTTCCGAT
>CAMOZS010000095.1 GCA_946631075.1 uncultured Bacillota bacterium
GTCATACAGCAGGCTCTGTCTCGTGATCTCATCAATATCCCACGCGCTGTTCATCGATCTCTCCCCAGCTTATTCTGACAAGCATAAAAACTTGACACCATGTGAGTATACCCTCTCCCGCCTGCTCTGTCAAGTATTTTTACCTGACATTGTCTGCTGATTTCAGATCATCCCGATCGCGCACGCCAGACAACTGGCCGCACCGGCCTCGCGCAGGGGCCGGCGGCCAGCTATAAGGCGAGCACGTTTAGTGAGACAGACCTCCGATCGCTCAGGTCAGAGCGATCGGCACCATCGGGATGATCTTGTGCATCAGAAGGTCTGTGAGGTGGACCCATGAGCCGATGACGATTCTGGCCAGGCCGGCCGCCGAAAATCGTCAACCCTCGGAAAGGTTTTTTTGGCAGGAATGGTAGAACAGGAGAAAAAGTGACGACTTCCCTGGATCGGCCCTTCAATAATCGTCAACTATTTGAAGGGTCCGAAAAAAGGTTCTCCGACCAGTGACGATTTCCTGTAAGTCAACCCGCAAAAATCGTCATCGGACTTGATCAAGGGTCTTCCCATAACAAAAAGAGGCGATCATGACCGGCGTCAAAATCGCCCCTTAGAGCAGATCTGTGGTATCTCAGTATGTCTATCGGGATATCGGCCCTTAAAACGGCGATGAGTGGATAGCCTGATCAGGACCCGGACCAGCTATTTCAGCCCGTACTCAACCATTTTATTGAACAGCTGTCTGCGGGAGATGGACAGGATCTGGGCGACCCGGTTCATATCATCGGGATGCTTCTGGATCAGCTGCTGGATGTAGGCCTTCTCCGCCTGGGCCCGGTATTCCTTGAGGGTGCCGGCGAAGTCCGCCGCCCCGTCAGCAGCGCCGGCGGCCATATCTCCGCGGCCGGCGCCTCCGGCGCCATGACCGGCAGCTCCAGCGCCAGCGGCGCCATGGCCGGAAGCTCCTGCTCCACCTTCCCCGGGCAGGAACCTGGCCATATCCATGGGCAGGTATTCCGGACGGATCTCTCCCTGATCCGACAGGACCAGGAGACGCTCGATCAGATTTTTGAGCTCACGGATATTGCCCGGATAATCGTAGTTTTCGAGGACACGGCGGACCTCCGGATCCATCTGGATGTTTTCCTTTTTCATTTCGTAGCTGAATTTCTTCACGAAATAATCGATGAAGAGAGGGATATCCTCCCTGCGCCGGCGCAGGGGCGGGATCTCCAGAACGATGGTGCTGATCCGGTAAAACAGGTCGCTTCGGAAGGACCCTTCCTCCATATCCTTCTTCAGATCCCGGTTGGTCGCCGTGATCAGCCGGAAATCCACGCTGATCTGATTGCTGCTGCCCAGCCGGTAGATCTTCTTGTTTTCGATGGCCCGCAGCAGCTTGGACTGCAGGTTCAGAGAAATGCCGCCGATCTCATCCAGAAAGAGGGTCCCGCCGTCGGAGCTTTCGAAGTAGCCGATCCTCCGCCGGTCCGCTCCCGTAAATGCCCCCTTCTCATGACCGAACAGTTCCGATTCCAGGATGGACTCCGAGATGCTCTGGCAGTTGAGCTCCATGAAATTCTCTCTGGCCCGGCTGCTCCTTCCGTGGATGAAGGAAGCCAGGACCTCCTTGCCGGAGCCGGATTCACCCAGGATCAGGATATTGGAATCGCTGGCAGCCGCCCGCTCCGCAAGCCGCATCATCTGATTGACCCGGTCGTTTCGGCTCTCCAGCATGTAGTCCCCCACCATCTTCTCCCGGAGCATCCGGTTCTCCCGGCTGATCCGGCGGATCTCCCCGATCTTTTCCAGCTCGATCAGAAGCTCCTCCGGATCGTTGCCCTTGGTGACATAGGTGTAGGCCCCCGCCTTCATGGTCTCCACCGCCTTTTCGATGGTCCCGAAGGCCGTCAGGATGATCACCTCCGTATCGTACTGGCGCTGGCGGATCTGCTGCAGCATGGCGTAGCCGTCCATGACCGGCATCTTCAGATCGGAGATCACCACATCGTAGGCTCCCTTTTCCAGCAGGTCAAGCCCCTCCTGACCATTGCCCGCCGTATCCACATCGTAGCCTTTGGCCGTCAGGATCATCTTCAGTACTTCGCGATAATTCTGTTCATCGTCGACCACCAGGATCCGCATATATTCTCTGGCCATTTACTCCTCCTTGTCCTCCGGACCGTGCCGGATCGGCAGCCGCACGCGGAAAGTCGTCCCCTTCCCTTTGGTGCTGACCACATCGATATCTCCGCCCATCTTCTCTGTTTCATTATACACGATATACAGGCCAAGTCCCGTACCTTCGCTGCCTTTTGTCGTAAAGAAAGGATTGAAGATCTCTTCCAGCACAGCTTCATCGATCCCCGAACCCGTGTCCTCCACGCTCATGACGAAGTCCTCGCCCCGGTCTTCCAGGCGGACCGTGATCTGTCCGCTCTCCTCGATAGCGTCGGTCGCGTTCTTGACCAGGTTCAGCAGGACCATATCAAAAGATTCCCGGGACATATATGTCCGGATCGGGACCGGGCACTCGATCTTCAGGGTGGTATTCTTGGACCGGATGACCGACTCATTGAGGGTCAGCAGTGACCGGACGTGCTCCTCCAGGTCCATCAGCTCCATCCGTCCCGAAGATATGCGGGAGAAATCCAGCAGATTGTTGATGATCCCGCCGGAGGTCTCCACCGCGTTTTCGATCTCCTCGATGGCCTTGGCCCGGACCTCTTCATCCTCCATGGTCTTCAGCACATAGCAGTAATTGCGGATGATCCCCAGAGGATTGCGGATCTCATGGGCCACGCCCGCCGCCAGCTGACCGATGGCAATCATCTTATTATCCTGCAAAAGCTGCCGCTTGGCCATACGCTCCTGAGTAACGTCGATAGCCATGAACAAAAGCTGGGCGATCCCGCCTCTGGCATCCTCTACCGGGAAGACATCGATGACGTAGATACTTCCCCCGATCTCCGTTTCGTACCGCTCGTCCTGCTTTCCCTGGGCTCCGTGCTCCACCATCTGCCGGATCCTTTCTTCGGATTCCCCGCTCAGTTCCAGCACGTCCCAGATCTTCCGGTTCAGTGCTCCCGACGGTGCTCCCTCGGCAAAGGCATGGTTCAGTTCAGTGATCTCCCCGCCCGGCGTCAGCTCTGCCATCAGGTGGCCGACCCCATTGAAGGTGGTCTGCATCTCGTTTCTGCTCTCGGTGATCTTATCCATCCGGGCGTTCAGTTCCCGGTACATGTTCCGGTTGGTCATATAATATACGAAGAAGGCGATCAGGACCGAAAGCAGGATGATCAGAGCCGGAGCATAGGTCAGCCGGTAGTCCAGCCGCATGGCCTGCGGACCGTTTCCGCCCATCCAGCTCTGGCTGGCCTCATAGCTGAGCTCATGCAGATCAGCCGCCTTGATGCACTGAGTCAGGATATCCTGCAAGACCGTCTGATCCGAATCCACCAGAAGGCAGACATTCATCTCATAAAGGACCTTCTCCCCGGGCAGATACACCCGGTCAAGTCCCGCCCGGGCAAGGGCGTTGACCGTGCTGACCCGGTCGGCAATGATCCCGTCATAGTCTTTCTTTTCGGCAAGAGACACCGCCTCCGCGGCCGACCCAGCCTTTGCATAGTCCATAGGCTGGTCCTGATAGGTCAGATCCCGGGCCCTCCGCTCTGACAGACGGTCCTCCTGGAGCACCGTCCGGATGGGGCCATCCGCTTCTGCTCCCTTTCGCAGGAACAATGCTCCCTCCATCTGAAACAGGGGGGATGTATAGGAGCGGCCCCGCATACTTTGACGGACTTTCTGGCTCACCACGCAAAGGCTGGCGTCAGCCTCCTCCCCTTCCCTGGTCAGGAAGACCGGGGTCAGGTCCGCCGGTTCCAGGACATCGCCGATGTATTGCTGCAGATATCCGCCCTTCTCGTCTCCGATCAGAAACTGCAGGTCCTCTTCCACATAGATGGTCAGCTCCTTATGGTCCTTCAGGTAATGGCGGTCCGCTTTGGAGAAGTGGGCCTCCCTGGGATGCTGGGACAGGATGCTCCGGTCCTGCTCCCGGATCAGGAAGAAGCAGAGGAGCGCGAAGAGCAGTATGATCAACAGTATGATGATCCATTCTCTGGTTCTTTTACGCATGGTGATCACCTCTTCTCTGCAGGTGGGGCCCGCCGAATACCATATATTCTGCCTCCGCCTCGGTCAGGTCCCTCCGCTGGCGGTCGGCGATCCCGTAAAGGAAGACCCCCGCCATCAGCCAGGCGATCAGCATGGCGTAAGCCGCCGTTATTTCTCCCTGGCTGACTGTCGTGATGATATAGAACAGTGTGTAGACGACGGCGGACAGGCTGATCAGGGCTCCGGTCCAGGCATTGTTCCATAGTTTGAATGGCCGCTCCAGATCCGGCTCCCTGCGCCGCAGCTGGACGAAGGAAACGGCGACCATGGTATAGGTGAAAAGGGCGCAGAGGGAGCTCATGTCGACCAGCCAGATCAGGGAGTTCCTGCCCAGAAGAGGCGTGGCGATACAGAGGATCCCCACTGCCAGAATGGCCGTGGCCGGCACGTGGTTCCTTCCCATGGTCCGTCCGAAGACCGCCGGGATCAGCCGGGCCCGCCCCATGGCGAAGAGGAGCCGGCTCGCCCCCAGGAAAAAGCCGTTCCATGTCGTCAGTATCCCCAGGATCCCGCCGGCGATCATGATATCCGAAAACAGGCGGGAACGGAAAGCGTAGGCGGCAATATCCGCTACCGGGATTATGCCGGAGGAACGGACTTCCTCCGGAGCCGCCAGACCGATTCCCAGGATCAGCAGGCAGTACCAGACCACGCTGATGATGATACAGACCACGATCATCCGGCCGATGTCTCTTTTTTCCAGGTTCATCTCCTCCGCCGACTGGGGGATGACGTCAAATCCGATCAGCATGGCCGGCACCATCAGCAGGACATAGCTGAATCCCCTGCCGCTGGTAAAGACATCGCCGACGTTGTCCCGGCTTCCGTAAAAGATACCGCCCAGGACCATGATCAGGACGATGGCCATAATGGCCATGGTGGCCATGACCTGAAAGAGTATAGCCGTCCGCGACCCGATCAGATTGAGTACCATCAGGACCGCGGCCCCGATCATTCCCACCAGGGCCCAGGACAAATAGACTTCGTAGCCGGCGATCTCCCACAGGGGACCGATCCTGGGTATGGGGAGCAGATAGTTGATCGCGGTGGCCAGGGCTATCCCCTCCCAGGCCGCGACGCTCAGATAGGCAAGGGCCATGATCCAGCCGGTCAGGAAGGCCGTCTTCTTGCCGATGGCCCGGTAGACAAAGACGAATTCTCCCCCCGCAAGGGGCAGAGCCGCCGTCAGTTCTCCGTAGATCAGACCGATCAGAAGCAGGATCCCCCCGCCCACGAGAAAAGCGATGAGAGCACCCAAAAAACCAGCGCCGCTCACCCAGGAGGCGCTCATCATGATCCAGCCCCAGCCCACCATGGTGCCGAATCCCAGCGCTATGACATCTGTTCTGCCGAGCCCCTGGCTCAGCACGCTTCTCTTCTCGTTCATGGCTTTATTCTATAACAAAAAGGAGTGGCTGCGCCACTCCTTTTCGTCCGTCTTTACGGATGTAGTATTCAATAAGGGGGATGAATATTTCCTTAGAATCTCTTGTAGTCGTTTCCGAACATGAGGTATTCTCTCTCCTCTGCAGGAACCTTGCCGTTCTTGCCCATCTTGTTGGCGATGAAGAGGATGATACCCAGAACGATCCAGCCACCGACGAATCCCCATTCCGGACCGGTCAAAGGCGACGGGCTGCCCAGTCCCGGCAGATACAGCCAGAGGAAGAACAGGGCTACCAGCAGAGCGCCGACACCGATCACAGGACCAGCCGGTGTGAAGAACGGTCTCTCCAGATCCGGCTCCTTCTTTCTCAGGATGAAGAAGGACAGGGATACCATGAAGTAAGCTACTACTGTACCGAATGCAGCGGAGTCAACGAACCATACCAGGGCGGACTTGCCGGCACACGGTGAAAGGATGGTGATGATACCAACCAGCAGAACTGCTGCGGTCGGGGAACCATACTTCGGGTGAACTCTTCCGAAGACCTCAGGCAGCTGCTTCGCTCTTGCCATCGCGAAGATGACACGGGAAGCGCCGACGACGAATCCGTTCCAGGAGGTCAGGATACCGCACATCGCTGCGATGATCATCAGTTTACCGAAGACCGGGTTGTTCAGTGCATATGCGAAGCAGTTAGCTACCGGAACCGCATCCGGGTCATTGACGAATCCATCCAGGACATCTCCCGGTGTGGAGATCGCTACCGCGAAGATCATCAGGCAGTACCAGAAGGCAGCCATGCAGATCGCGATGATCATGACCTTACCGATCTTACCGAGGGGGATAGCCATTTCTTCAGCAGCCTGCGGGATGACGTCGAATCCGACGAACATAGCCGGTACAGCCAGCATAACAGCTACGAAGCCCTTACCGTCAGTGAAGAGCGGAACAAAGTTGTCCAGAGAACCGGTCGCAGTTCCGCAGATCGCGAAGGCGATGCCGCCGATGGCCATCGCTACTGTCGCCATGGTCTGGAATACAGCGGAAGCTTTCGCGCCTCTGTAGTTGATGAC
>CAMOZS010000096.1 GCA_946631075.1 uncultured Bacillota bacterium
GAAGCAGGAGACGTCCATCTCGGCGCTGGGCTCGGTAAAGGGGAAATGATGGGGACGGAACTTGGTCCGTGTGGAGGTTCCGAACAGCTGCTTGGCGAAGCTGTCCAGGGTCCCCTTCAGGTCAGCCATGGTGACGCCTTCGTCGACCAGCAGGCCCTCCACCTGGTGGAACATGGGCGAGTGGGTGGCGTCCGGGGTGTCACAGCGGAATACTCTTCCCGGAGAGATCACCTTGATGGGCGGCTTCTGGGACAGAAGGGTCCGCACCTGTACCGGTGATGTCTGGGTCCGAAGCAGCACGTCGTCGGTGATATAGAAGGTATCGGTCATGTCTCTGGCCGGATGATTCGGACCGGCGTTGAGAGCGTCGAAGTTATTGAATACGGTTTCGACTTCCGGTCCCTCGACGATGGAATATCCCATGTTCTGGAATACCCGGGAGATCTCGTTCATGGTGATGGTCAGCGGGTGCTTCACCCCAAGCCCTTCCAGCCTTCCCGGCTCGGTCACGTCGATCTTCTCCTTGCGGAACTGGGCTTCCTTGGCCGCGGCCTTCACTGCCTCGAACTTGTCGGCCAGCATCTTCTCGATGTCCGCCCGGACCTGGTTGGCCATCTGGCCGGTGGTCTTGCGTTCTTCCGGAGAAAGCTTGCCCATACCGCGGAGGATCCCGGTCAGTTCTCCCTTCTTGCCGAGAAAACGGACCCTGACCTCATCGGTCTGCGCGTGTGTTTTAGCTTGCTCGATCTGTGCTTTCGCTTCTTTCAGTATTCTGTTCAACTGATCCTGCATTTTATCTTCCTCTATTTCTATGGTTTATTTGGTACATCAGTATGCCGGCGGCTACAGCCGCGTTCAGGGATTCGATCCTCCCCTCCATGGGGATGGTCAGCCGGAGGTCGGCCGCCGCGATCAGCTCGCCGCAAACGCCCCTTCCCTCGTTGCCTATGACCAGGACCCCGTCCAAAGGCAGGTCTGCCTCGAAACAGTCCTCCGCGTCTTCAAGCGCGGTGACCATCAGCTTCCTGCCGCAGCCCCTGGCCAGGGCGATCAGCCGGTCCGCTCCGATATCCGTAAGTACCGGAAGCCGGAGCAGGGACCCCGCGGCCGAACGTACGACCTTGGGGGAATATAGGTCAGCGCTGCCGGTCAGGGCGATCAGGCCGCCAAAGCCCGCGGCCTCCGCAGTCCGGATCATGGTCCCGGCATTGCCGGGGTCCTGCACCCGGTCCAGGACCAGGACCGGTCCTTCGACCTGTGACAGGAATCCTTCCGGATCCGGCTGAGGTCTTCTGGCCACAGCGATGATCCCCTGGGAGTGGACCGTATCCGACAGACGGTCAAAGAGTTTCGGATCCAGAAAGACGCATTTATCCTCCGGGATCCAGTCCTCCGGTTCTTTCCCTTGACGTGCAAAAATCTCCTCTATATCGATTCCCATATCCAGGGCGTCCCGCAGAGGTTTGGTTCCCTCCAGCAGATACAGTCCTGTCTCGTCCCGGGATTTCTTTCGGAGAAGTTTCGCAGTCTGTTTATATAGATTGTTGTCTCTGGAAGTGATAACTTTCATTCTATGCAAGTACACCAATAGCCGGTGTGTTCGCACCGGCTATTGAAACTCTGTTCTGCTGCTTATCTCTTCAGGAAATCCGGAATATCGATTCCCGGAATGCCGTCGTAGGAAGCTGTGTTTCTGCTCGTCGGAGCCGGAGCCGGAGCTGCCTCTTCGCTTCCTGTCTCGATCCCGCTTCTGAGCCCCGGAACAACGCTGTCCTCACGAAGGTCTCTTCCTGTCGGCGGCTTCTCGAATCCAGCCGCGATGACGGTGATCGCGATCTCGTCCTGCATCTCTTCCTTGATGGAAGTACCCAGGATGATGATGGCATTGTCATCCGCTTCTTCCTCGATCCTGGAAGCGACTCTGTCAACATCGTACATGGTCAGGCCTCTGCCGCCGGTGATGTTGATCAGGACCGCTCTGGCGCCGGAGATCTTGGTCTCCAGCAGCGGGCTGTTGATGGCGTTGGATACAGCGTCATCCAGCTTGTTTTCGCCGGAGCCTCTGCCTACGCCCATGTGAACGATTCCTCTGTCCTTCATGATGGTGGTCACATCGGCGAAGTCCAGATTGATCAGAGCGTCGTCTACGATGATATCGGAGATTCCCTGTACGCCCTGCCTGAGCACATCGTCCGCCATGGAGAATGCTTCCATCAGAGAGGTCTGTTCCTGTACAGTCTCAAGGAGCTTGTCGTTGGGAACCACGACCAGGGAGTCGACATATTTCTTAAGGAATTTGATGCCCAGTTCGGCGTGCTCTCCCCGCTTCTTGCCTTCGAAACGGAAAGGTTTGGTAACTACTCCGACAGTCAGGATGCCCATGTCCTTGGCGATCTTGGCGATGATGGGGGCCGCGCCGGTACCGGTTCCGCCGCCCATGCCGCAGGTGATGAACACCATGTCGGATCCTGAAATGAACTTCTGGAGATCCTCCAGATTCTCTTCAGCGGACTTCTGTCCGACCTCCGGATTGCCTCCGGCTCCCAGTCCCTTGGTCAGCTTCTCGCCGATCTGGACCTTGGTCTCTGCTCTGTTCGTGGACAGTGTCTGCTTGTCTGTATTTACTGCGATAAATGTCACGCCTTGCATACCTGATTCGATCATGCGGTTGATCGCGTTGCAGCCGCCGCCGCCAACGCCGATGACCTTGATTTCCTGCAGGTTCGATTCGTTCACTTCAAACTGTAACATTGAATACCTCCCGTATATTCTGAAACTACATGTAGTATATCATATTAGTTTTATGGCGTAAAGGAACAATAATTATTATCGCCAATGTTTATTGTTCCTTTACTTACATCGTTCTGATATAACTGGTAAACGACCGCTTTCAGCTCTCCGCTCTGGATGCTGTTGATCAGATTCCGGTATCTTCCCTTGCAGACCAGGTCATCATATATATAGGCGGTCACCAGGCTGCCCTTGATGCTGATCTCCTTGAAATACAGGTCGCCCTGCCGCATGGTCCGGATCAGTTCCATGGACTTGCGGTAGGTCCCGTTCTCCTTGACCCTGATCTTCTTTCCCAGGGCCGCGTTGGTCACGGTCAGGTCATCGACCATGGTCACGTTTCTCTTCTTTTTATACTTCTTTATTACCATGCCGGTCTCATCGGTCACGGCATAGCGTTTTACCGTTCCTTTTTTGCTCCACTTGATGAACTGGGCCACCACATCCCGTTCCGTTATGATGAGCTCCACCGTCCCCGGAAGCTCCCGGTTGATCTTCACGTCCTTGACGAAACGGTTTTTCTTGATCCTGCTCTTGGTCAGCCAGGGATTCAGGAAAAAGATGCTGCTTCCCTCCTGGATGCATGACAGCTCCAGGATATCCTCATCCGATACGCTCTTGTTTCCGATGACGGGGATCTCTGTAATAGCGAAGTACTGGAGGTTGCCTACCGCGATCAGGGCGGCGATGATGGCGATCACCGCGGCCAGCCTGAGCAGGCGGTGCTTCTTCTTGTGCTTGCGGTGCCGTTTTTTCCCGCGCAAAAACCGGGAGGCGCCGTTTCCCTCCCAGGGGGCGGATCCGTCTTCCTCCGCGTCCGCGCCGGGACCGTCCTCCGGCTCTTCCTCCGGGAACTCCTCCTCAGCTTCTTCCGCTTCAGCGTCCTCTGACTCGGACCCCTCTTCACCGGCTTCAGCCTCCTCAGTTTCGCTTTCGCCGGCTTCGGTCTCCCCGGTTTCCTCTCCGGTCTCTCCGGCTTCGGCTTCCTCAGCCGGGCCCTCTTCAGAGCCTTCCAGGTCAGATCCCTCTGCCCCGGCTTCCTCGGTTTCCGGTCCCTCCGGCAGGTCCTCCCTTGTTTCCGCCGCTTCCGCTTCTTCGCTATGTTCAGTTTTGTTGATCTTATCGATCTGCTCGCTCATTATTTGATGTCCTCAAAGATGGTGTCACAGATGACTTCTACCGCGTCCGCGGATCCGCACTCCCTGCAGCCATGGGCCATGTCTTCCCGCAGCCGGGGGTCCTCCCGCAGCTTCTCGATCTGTTTGGTCAGGGGTTTGGTCTCCAGGTCCTTTTCCTCTATGACGAAAGCTCCGCCCTTTTCGGCGACCGCCAGAGCGTTGTAGTACTGGTGGTTTTCCGCCGCGTCCGGGAAGGGGATGAATACCGCCGGCACCCCGCACACGCAGACCTCCGCCACGGTCAGAGCGCCGCTGCGGCTGATCACCAGATCGCTGGCCGCCAGGCGCCTGGACATGTCGTGGATGTATTCAGCGATCAGGATGTTGTCCTCCAGGGTCAGCCCTTTTTCGTCCAGTTCCTTGTGGATGGCGTCATAGTAGTAGCTTCCGGCCCCCAGCCAGATCTGTGTGCGGGGGTCTCCGTTGTATCGTTCGATCACCCGGAGCATCTCTTTGTTCAGCCTTCCGGCTCCCTGGCTTCCTCCGAAGGCCAGGACCACGAAAGTATCCTCCGGGATCCCCATTTCTCTGCGTATTTCTTCCCTGTCCAGGTCGGAGAATTCCCTCCGGACCGGATTTCCGGTCAGGACCAGCTTTTCCTTGTCCTTGAAATAGTCCGCGGCCTTGGCGAATCCGAGGAAGATCTTCCGGGCCTTGCGGGCCAGGAACTTGTTGGTCTTGCCCGGGATGGCGTTCTGTTCCTGGATATAGGTCGGGATCCCCTGCTTCTCCGCCATGGATACGACCGGCGCGCTGGCGTAGCCGCCGGTGCCGATCACCAGGTCCGGCCGGAAGCTCGCGATCAGTTCCTTTGCCTGGCCCCGTCCCTTGAGGACCCGCTTCACCGACCGGATGCTTCCCTTCAGGGTCCTGCTGAATCCGTCGGCGCTGATCAGGGTGATCTCGTAGCCGGATTCCGGCACCAGGTCCTTCTCCATTCCTATTTCAGATCCCACGAAGAGGATCTCTGTATTTTCGTCTCTTCTCCTGAGCTCGTCAGCGATGGCTACCGCCGGATAGATGTGTCCGCCGGTCCCCCCGCAGGTCATGATCACTTTCATAATGTGGTTCCTCCCGGTTCAGGCTTCTGCCTGGATATGTTCAGCAGCACCCCGGCCGCGAAAAGGAATATCAGGATGCCGTTTCCGCCGTAGCTGATGAAGGGCAGGTTGATTCCGGTCGCCGGCATGGAGGCCGTTACGACCGCGATGTTCAGGATCAGCTGGATGGCGACCATAATGACAAAGCCGGACGCCAGGAGCATCCCGTACTGGTCCGGCGCGTTGAGCGCGATACGCATACCCCTCCAGATGAAGAGGCAGTAAAAGATGATCAGGACGATGATCCCGATGTATCCCAGTTCTTCGCCGATGATGGCCAGAATAAAGTCGTTCTGCGGCTCCGGCAGGTAGAGGCTCTTCTGTACGCTCTTGCCAAGGCCCACGCCCGTCAGGCCTCCCGAACCGAGGGCCAGCAGGGACTGGGCTACCTGATATCCTTCTCCGTACATGTCCTCAAAGGGATTCAGGAAGTTGGTCATTCTGTCGTACCAGAAAGAGTCCTGCATGAAGAAGAGGATGAACAGAAGTCCCCCGGCGCCCAGGGCACCGGTGATCCAGACGTAGATCCACCGCATCCCGGCGACCAGGAGCATGGCGACCGAGATCCCGCAGATGGTGATGGCCGTGGACAGGTTGGGCTGCTTGATGATCAGAAAGGCGCACAGGGCGGTGATCAGAAGGACCGGCAGGATGCCCAGCAGCGGAGATTTGGCCCGGCCGGGCTTTTCCCCCATGAACCAGGCGATGAACAGGATGATGGCCAGCTTGGCCCATTCGCCGGGCATGAAGGTCAGATTTCCCACACCCAGCCAGCGGTAGGCTCCGTTACGGTTCTCGCCGATGAAGAGTACGGCCACCAGGGAAGCCACGATAAAAATAAGCGCAAAAAGAGCGATCTTCTTGTAGATCCGATAATCGACGACGATAGCGCCGAACATCAGCACGATCCCCAGCATGATCCAGATCGTGTCACGGATCAGATACGAGAAGGGTGTTCCGTCGGTGCTGATCGACGAATAGTAGCTGGCGCTGAAGACCATGACCAGGCCAAAAGCCGTCAGACACAATGTGATCAGCAAAAACGGGAAATCGACTGATCTGAAATTCAAGGACGCAACTGACGAACGCATGTCTTGAAATGCTCCCCTCTTTGCTCAAAGTTATCATACATATCCCAGCTGGCGCAGGCAGGAGAAAGGAGGACTACATCTCCCTCCACCGCTTCTCTCACCGCTTCCGCGACGCAGCTTTCCATGTCGGGACAGATCACTGTATTGGTGAAGCCTTCCCTCTCGGCCGTAGCGCGGATGGTCTCCGCCGTCGCCCCGAGAAGGACCAGCTTTTTGACTCTTCCTTCAAAAGCCTGGATGAACTCGGTGAAATCCGAGGCCTTGTCATAGCCTCCCGCGATCAGGATGATGTTCTCCTTCATGGCCTCGATGGCCTTGATGGCCGCAT
>CAMOZS010000097.1 GCA_946631075.1 uncultured Bacillota bacterium
GAACGAGAAGCCCCCTCCTCTACGCCGTCAGGCGTAGGTGGGGGAGCACGTCACTTGAGTCCTGCGGGGCGCCGTGCCCTTCGCCCTAAGGGGCTCAGGGAGACCACCGGCCGACCGTGCTTGCCTTATAGCTGTCCGCACCGGCCTCACGGTCAGAGGCCGGCGGACAGCGCTGCGCACTCGGGGTGGTCTGGTCGATCCATCAAGGGTGGTGTGACATGGACTTATGGTGCATTGACGATTTTAGCCAGACGGACTGCCCGAAATCGTCAACGCCCGGGAGGGCTTTTTTTGAGAGAAGATCCCCTGAGGCAAATAGTGACGATTATTTCGTGACGGTCATTTAGAAATCGTCATCTTTTTAGGGTGCCTGAAAAATGGCTCTCCGGGCAGTGACGATTTCTCTAAGGTCACCTTGAGATAATCGTCATTCCGTATTTCGCCGGCCAAAACAGGTAATATTCAGCGCCACGTAAAAACACCCCTGAGAGCAAATCAGGGGTGCCATAGTATGGCTATTGGAATTTCGCCGCTTAAAACGGCGATTTCAGAAAAGGTCCGCCTAAGGGGTGACCGCCGGAACCGCTTCATCCGGCGTCGTTCCGCTCGGCAAAGTGCCGTCCGTCGAAGTATCATCCGACAATGTTCCATCCGTCGAACCATCCGAACCGTCCACAGGCTCACCCAACACAGTTTCCTCCGTCACCAGAGGTTCATCCAGCAGGCTCTGGATCACTCTGGCCTTGTACTTGGTCAGCAGGAAGTCGCCGATGATGGGTACGTACTTCAGCAGGTAGCCGGCCTTGGTCGGGTGCAAAGTATTATACATACAAAGGAGCCGGTCGTCGGTAGACTTGTATTTGGCCTTGGGATCGTTCCACAGATCGATGATCTGGATCTGGTCCTCGTAGCTGTCGTTCCACTTCAGCTGGGCCTTATAGAGGATATCGATCATCTTCAGATATCTGCTCTGGTAGGTCCAGGTCGATTTCGGCTTGGTGGGAACGTAGAAGATGACCGGGCAGTTCCACTTCCTCTGCACGTACCAGGTGATGTACTCGATGGCCCCGGCCACGGTCTCCGTATCAAAATCAGCTTTGCTGAACTTCCCCGCTTTGATCGATCCCAGCGGGCTTGCCTTTGTCGCGTCATTGGTGGACAGCTGGCAGACAAAATAATCCGGCGCATCCAGACTTCCCAGTTCCCTCTGCAGGCGGGCGATATAGTTGTTGGCGGTGGGGGTCACCAGGGTCGTTCCGTTCACCGCGGACTTCCTCACCTCCATGCCGTACTTTTTCTCCAGCATCTCGACGAAGGAAACATCCCCGGAGCCGTCGGATTTCGTGTACATCCCCTTGGTCACCGAGCTCCCCAGGAAATAGGCCCGCTTGTCCTTCAGGTCGCTTGCCTGGTATTTGATATTCTTCACATCGTATTTGGACGCGTTCCCGTTGGGCGCAGCCTTGGTCTTGGCCCACTTCACCGCGCTGAATTTACCGTACTTCTTCTTGCCGCTGACCTTCTTATAGGCCTTGACCTTATAGTAATACTTGGTGGACGCCTTCAGTCCCTTGTCGATATAGGTCCCCTTGGTCTTGGCCAGGATCTTGACGGACTTGTACTTGCCCGTCTTGGACTTGGCCCGGTAGATCCGGTAGCCATTGGCCCCCTTCAGCTTCTTGATGGTGACCTTGATCTCCGTGCTCCCGTACTTCTCCACAAGAAAAGTAGGCACTCCCGGTTTCGATGCCGCAAAGGCTGGCTGTGCCCCTATTCCTCCAAACAGCATGACAAAGCCCGTGACCATAACCATCACGATGCTGATGCTCTTTGTCATTATCCCTCTTTTTCTCATGATCTGCATTACCCCCCTTGCAGCGCGTGACACAGTATCCCTTTTCCCTTTTTATTGATTATACATCATTTTGCCATTTTTTTCTTTCTCTTTTTTGGATCGAATGGATCCCAGACCAGATGGAAGATGATGGCCACCAGGAATCCGCCCAGATAAGCTATGCAGGCGTAGATCCATCCGCCGACCCAGGGACTGAGATCATATGTCCCGTACAGGAAATTGTTATCGTACATGAGGTAGATGAACATCATGTGGACCAGGTAGATGATCAGGGTCGATTCGGACAGCTTGCCAAGAAGCTTGCGCCCAGCCTTTGAGAACTGATGCTCCCGCAGGCCGTTGACGATGAAATAGAACAGGGCCACGTTCTTCAGGAAGGTCAGGATGCTGAACTTCTGGGTGGTGGCGATGACGTTCAGGTTTTCGAAGTGGATCCAGTTGTAGAGATTGCACCAGATGCCGATAAGGAAGGCCGCGATGCCAAGGCCGTAGATCAGGTAGCGGAAGCCTTTGGTCGGCCGGTAGGTGTAGGCGATCCATCCGAACATCATCCAGAACGGGTACTGGCAGATAGCTGCCATCGGGGTCTTGTCGATCGCGGTGATGATATTGCTGTCCTCTACCGCGGTCACCGCCGGCCAGTTATAGATGGTGCTCAGGATCAGGCCTCCGATAAAGAGCATCACGATATAGCGGAAGAGCTTGGTGTCTCCGCTTGCGGTGATGGGCCGGAGGACCGGCGCCAGGATATAGAGGCCGATGATCATGGGGATATACCACATGTGATAGGGCTCGATCAGCCACTGCTTGAGCAGGAACTGACCGGTCAGCTCAGGGGCCGGATCCATCATCCAGATCCGGTAGGCCGCGTATATGGCGCTCCAGAACATGTATGCGCAAGCCATCTTGATGACGTTCTTCTTCCAGATCTTTTTGGCGGTCACGTTCCGGTCAGGCGAAAGGAAGAAGATCCCGCTGACCATAACGAAGAGGACCGTCGGGGACGCGAACAGCATGCGGTGGACGAAATAGTCCGTCCAGGGCGAGGGTCCCACCTGGGTCTCGATCCCGTAGCGCATGGAAAAAATAAAGGAATGCAGTCCGCACACCATAAAGCAGGAGACGCACCGAAGCACGTCTACCGACCAATCTCTTTTGCCCCCCGAGAACATCGGGGGGACTTTATCACAACTGAAAAAACGGTTTTCTCTCATACTCTGCCTTAAACTCTTATAGTCTCCACCATCTCAGTCCGGACTCTTCCAGATCGCTGACCTGGAAAACTCCCTTTACATCGATCAATACCTTCTCATCCGCTGCTCCGTCTCTGTAGAGAGAGATCAGCTGGTCAAGTCCCATCTCCTTGAACTGGGCATGGGCCACAGCGACGATGACGCAGTCCAGATCCTTAAGATCCTCCTGCTTGGTCAGAGTCACGCCGTACTCCCGCATGGCGTCCTCTTCCTCTGCCCAGGGGTCGACCACCAGGGGCTCGATCCCGTAGGTCTCAAGGCGCTTGATGATATCGTCCACCTTGCTGTTTCTTGTATCCGGGCAGTCCTCCTTGAAGGTCAGGCCCAGGATGGCCACCTTGCTCTTCTTCGGGGCCTGGCCGGCTTCGATCATCTTCTTGACCGCGGCGTCAGCCACGTAATTGCCCATGGAGTCGTTGACGATCCTTCCGTTCAGGATGATCTGGCTGTGGTAGCCCAGCTTTTCCGCCTGATGGGTGAAGTAGTACGGATCGACGCCGATGCAGTGGCCGCCGACCAGTCCCGGCCGGAATCCCAGGGCGTTCCACTTGGTGTTCATTCCGTCGACGACCTCGTTGGTGTCGATGTCCATACGGTCGAAGACCATGGCCAGCTCGTTCATGAAGGCGATGTTGACGTCCCTCTGGCTGTTCTCCACGACCTTGACCGCTTCAGCGGTGCGCAGGTTGGAAACCGGATGGGTCCCTACTTCGATGACGGTATCGTAGACATTCTTGATCTCTTCCAGACTCTCCTTGTCGATGCCGGAAACGATCTTGTGGATGTTCTCCAGTCTGTGGACCCGGTCGCCCGGATTGATCCGCTCGGGGCTGTAGCCCACCTTGAAGTCCTCCCCGCACTTCATCCCGGATTCCTTCTCCAGGATGGGGATGCAGACGTCCTCGGTGCAGCCGGGATAGACCGTCGATTCATAGACGACGATGGATCCGGGAGTCAGGTTTCTTCCCACGATCTCCGATGCTCCGATGACCGGGGTCAGGTCCGGCGTATGGTCGGTGTTGACCGGGGTCGGAACGGCGATGATATGGAACTTGGCTTCCTTCAGCCTCGCCTCATCCGAGGTGAAGTCGACGGTAGTCTCGCGGATCACGTCGTTTCCCACTTCATTGGTCGGGTCCACCCCGGCCTTATACTGCTCTATCTTCTTTTCGTTCAGGTCGAATCCGATGACCTTGATCCCCTTCTTCGCGAAAGCGACCGCGATGGGCATGCCTACGTAACCCAGTCCGACCAGAGCCAGAGACTCTTCCCCTTTAATGATCTTCTCGTATAAACTCACTGCTTTTTCTCCTTTCGAACAAATCCTTTCGCTCTAAAGATAAGGATCAAACAAATATTTCACGCCTTTTCTGCTGTCGATCCAGTGACACAGCTGTATCAGCCCGCAATCCGGCCAGTTGTTTCCTTCGATCATTACCGGTCCTTCCGGTGTGACCGCCACATCCCAGCCGACATAGCCAAGCCCTGCTGTCTCATAGGCGAAGACCGCAGCTTTTTTCAGGAAAGCGAGGATCTCCTCCCAGCATGGGACCTGAAAACCCACAAGTTCGGTTCCGCTCGCCGGATGCCTGGTCTGCGGCTGTCTCCAATGATCGACCGCGACTGTATTGAACCTTCCGGTCTCTTTATCAACGCTGATCAGCAGGCCTCCCTGAGTGAAACTATCCACCGGGGTCCCGTCTCCCGCGCCCATTCTGCACAGGGTGTAGAGCAAATGGTACTCTCCGTTCCAGTACAGTGTGACCGCCCTGATCGTATTGATGGACTCACTGCAAAGCCTGGACATGTCCGGGTGCTGAAGGAGAAACTCTTCGATCAGCGCGTCTTTTTCGATCGGGCTTTCATCCTCCCCGGCCTCCGTGTCTGTCTCGATCTCCATCTCCTGCAGCTGATCATAGATCGCTTCCGGTCCTTCTGCCAGGCTGAACTTTCGGATACCTCTGCCGCCGCTGGAGACGATCGGCTTGAAGATCACATTGTCTGCTGTGAAGTCAGAGATCGTCTGAAGGAATTCTTCCTTTGTCATTTCCGGCCGGTAACGCATCCATTTCCTGCCGATAAAACCCGAAAAGGTCTGATAGAAACGATCCTTTTCATTGAGCACATTGGTATCGGCGTTCTCAAGTCTATATTTCTCGCTCATGTATTGAGACCAGGGCCTCAGCAGCATCTGATCTTTCTGCTCCTGGCTCAGAAGGTCCCAGTCATAGGTTTTGAAATATCCGATGCGAAGACCCAGATTATACTTGGCATCGATCATTTCCTTTTCGATCTCGTGACGGTCCCTGCCTCTTTCCTCAGCGATCTTGCGGGACAGGGATCTTCTTCTCGACCCGTTGGAATGAGCTTCCAGAAGCAGGTCATGGGGAATGTTCCAGTAGCCCTTGACCGCGTAAACTTTATATTTGATTCCGTGCTCCTTGGCAAAGTCCATCTCCGATGCGATGTAGTCCCGGTCCATCCCGGATTCTTTGCAGGCAAGATCGATGAATTCATCTCTTCTTGCTGTATCTTCCGCTTTTGACAGCTTTTTGTCCTTGTCCGTCATAATGATGGCACCCTCCTTTTTTACCAACCTTTATCGAAAAAATCAAACTGGTTCTTGCTGAACGCGCTGGGGTTGTAGTCCTGGATGACAAGATCGATGTCCTTTTCCTCGCAGAGCTCAGGCACGCTCATCTCGTTGTAGCGTCTGAGGTCGATGGCCGTGATCTTGTCCGCGCCCAGACACAGGAACGGGGTCAGCGCGCAGGAGAAGGATTCGCGGATCAGCAGGATGTTGAGGCCGCTATCCGACAGATGGTTGGTGATCTCGGCGATGGCGTAATCCTTTCCCAGATAGGTACTGTAGGTATTGCGTTCAAAATCCGCCCGCTTCTGCAGGTTTTCCCAGTCATACATGCTGTCGTGGAATGTTCCCTCTCTTTTGTCTATATCGTCTCCTTTTTTGTTCTTGCCCCAGAAGGTCAGGTCGGTCTTGAACTTGGGATCGAAAATGGTCAGATCGTCCAGGCCGTCATACCAGACTCCGGTCCTTCGGCCGATGGAGCCCAGCATCCAGTTTTCGTAGACCTTCTTATCGTAATTATCGGGATCGTAGAAGGACGGATCGTAGGGATATCCGTAGTCGTCATGGATCCTCTTGGCGATGATATCGGCAGCCCACATGGCCGTCTCCGGCTTCCAGTGATGGTCCGTCTTGAAGAAGAGGGACGTCCAGTCCAGCCCTTCCTCGGCGATGTTGTCTCTCAGATCCAGAGTATTGACTCCCTTCTCCCTGAGCAGGGCCACCATCTGATCCGCGTTCTCGTTGCCGTTGGCGTGGGTCCCC
>CAMOZS010000098.1 GCA_946631075.1 uncultured Bacillota bacterium
GCAGACGTCGGCACGCCTTCTTCCCTTACGGTATAGGTCCCGGCCTTCAGGCCTTCGATCAGATATCCGTCGCCTTTGGCCTGGTCATAGCTAATGACAGGCACGGCTTCGCCGCTGGGAAGCTTGGCCCGGACACTGCTGGTCTCATCGCCTTCATAGACGGTATATGTGACTTTCGAGAAGTCCACGGATCCGCCGTTCGGGATCGTATAGGACGACTTGATCCTCAGATTGCCGGCCCTGAGCTGAGCATCGCAGCCAAAGGTCACGGTCTCCGAGCCTTCATCGTCCAGGGCCCCGGTCGTGACGGAGGCGCCGCTGCCGTCCGGCTGATTCTCCGGATCATGGGTCCAGCTGTAGCCTTCGTCCTGACTGTAGATCTTTTCTGTTACCGTATAGGTCCCCGGAAGCACGTTGACCTGAACGCCCTTTTCTCCTGCCATGGCAGGACTGTAGGGTATGCTGGCCACAGCCTTTCCGTTAGAATCCCTGACAATATAAACTGCCGAGAAAGCCGCCTCATCCGGCACTCCCGTCTTCTTGATCGTAATGGTCGCCGCCTTATCCTTCAGGGTATAGCGGCCGATGGTGACCTTGACTTCCGTATCCTTCAGAAGGTCATCGTCAGGATCGACTCCATCCCAGTTCTTCTTCACGACGAGAGGGATATCCGCTTCCTTGGAATTATTGTGGACCTTCACCTCCGTGTCGTAGTTCATCCGGATGTCCCCTTCCGCGGCCTTTTCGCTCACGGAAACATCCGACTTGTCCGGATCATTGAACATATGGCCGGCGGAGTAGTCATCCATCGGCACGTCCTCGCCGCTCACATGAACGGCCTCGACTTCGGTCCTGTCGAACAGGTACTTTTCGCCGTCAAGATAAGCCTGATCGTTCTCGTCCAGAGTCAGGAAATCATCTTCCCCGTATTTGATCTCATCAACGATGAAGTGGGTCCCCTCCATCAGGCCTACGATCACCAGGGTATCGCCGTCCCGGACATCACCCAAATAACCTTCTTCACCGGTATACTCGGTCACCTTCGGGTTCTTGGTCCTCTCGATCAGATCTCCAAAGGCTGGGGCGCTGTCCGATCCGGATCCTTCCTTATCCGGGCTGACCTGATAATAGCTGTAGCTTCCGTCCTTGTTCCTGCTGAAGCCGTAGTAATGGCGGACCGAATCATCCTTGGTATAGTAGACGAAACGGCCGTATTTATCGATGACATAGTAGGGCCCCAGTGAGTAGGGGACCATCTTGCCGTCGTTATCTTCCAGGTAGATCGCGTACTCGAAGTAGGGGCTGCCTACTTCAGAAAGCAGGGGATCTCCATTTTCGTCCTTCAGCATGGGCCCGTGCAGCTTTTTCGTGACACGCAGCTCGTTGACCAGTCCGTCGTCCGGCTTGTTCTTATAGATGACCTCCGAACGCTGCTGGACCGTCCGCACATCGGACAGGACTTCCTTGCCCGCCGGCTGGTTCGGTTCAGGGCTGCTGTTGGTCACTTCGTAATTGTCCAGCATGGGTGTACCGGACTCCGGCTCGACTTCCTCTACATAGTAGCGGACGCCGTGATTGACCACCGGGAAGATGGCCGAGTGGCCCGGACGGAGCTCGAAGATCTCGTCGCTGTGCCAGATCACTTTGGACTTGCCGTCTTCATAGGTGGAAGCATCTGCATAGGTCGTCGTAATGACATTACCGTTTTCATCTTTCAGGGTGACCGTATCCGTCTTTTTGATGGGGATCACCACGTCGTTTCCGTGGTTATCTTTCTCTACTCTGTATGCCTTGTAGAAGAAGGTGGCGTTGCCATACTCCTCCTGTACCGTATGGCCGGTCTCTGTCTCCGGCATATCTTTGGTCACCCGGAACTGATCCCGGGTCAGGGTAGTCAGGTTGAACTGCATCTCCAGATTGGACGCGCCGGCTCCCCGCTCCATGTAAATCATCTTGAAATCGTGGGAGGAGTAATCAGCGAAGGTATTGCCCCTGAAGTAAAGGTCGACCAGGCTGTCATCCCACGGTGTTCCGTCCGGGAAGACGCCGGCGTTTTTGAAGCAGTCCTTGATCGTGGTCGGCGGGACTCTGTTCCCGCTCATATTGATGGGATTCTTGACGACCACATCACCGGTCGTAAAATCGATGTAGCCTCCGAAGGCGTCGTGAACACCGCCGATGTCCAGAACCAGGACGCCGTCGATGTAGATCCACAGATCGTCGTCACCGTTGAAGTCGTAGCGGACCGGGTCCCCGTGGCTGTTGATGCCGTCCTTATCCTGCTGGAACTTGGCATCCATGACCATGCCGAAGAAATAGTTCCGGTTGGCCGGAGCTTCCAGGCGGTAGAGGTCCTCTCCCTGACGGGGATCTGCCGGATCGAGAGTTCCGTCATCGTAGGGCCGGATCTCGTTGGTCCTGGGATCGGTCAGGATGGGATCGTCAAAGGGCATGAAGTTGCCCCTCTTTTTGTAGTAGGCATTCCAGTCAGCGTCGAGAGTGGAAGAGGTCGCGGGAACGCCCACCTGCTCATATACGGAGAAATTCCCCGTTTCCGGATGGAAGCGGGCGTAGTCCTCAAAGGCGCTGTAGCGGAAATATCCGGTCGAGTCATATACGCTCTGCAGGAAAAGGTGATTGGCGTCCCAGGACTGGACCGTGTAATTCTGTCCTCCGTTGGACTGGAAAATATCGCCCAGGGACCGGTTCCCCTTGGTGGTGGTCGGCCAGTCTCCGTAGGACCCGTCCGACTTCTTTGTAAGCGTATTCGATACCAGGCCCGGATTATACCGGCCTGCCTGCCAGCTGCCCTCTCCCATGACCGTACTCATGTAGGGCAGACGCTGGCTGTTCCCCCAATCATCCGTCCAGGTCCTGTTCTGATTGAAGTCGTACATGGTGATGGTGATGCCTTTATCCTTGCTGTTCACGGTATCGACTTCGGTCAGCTGCTTCTGGACGATGGGGTCGCGGACAGCGAAATAGAATTCCTGAGAATCCATCAGGTCCTCTGACGTTATGTCCTCAGGCGTGCCGTCTTTATTGCTGTCATTGACTCTGGGCGCCGTGGTGACGCTCATCTTATAGTCCCAGTTGGCGATCTTCGATGTGTAGGAATCGGTACGAATGCCGGGCAGGGCGATCTGGACATGGTCTTCCTTCTTCACGACCTTGGAAAGGTCATCGAAATCAGGGTTGGCTTCGAGATCCTGGATCAGGGTCCCATCAGCCTTTGCAGCCAGATAGCGGCCCGTCTGCTCGTTCACGAAATAGTAGTATCCATTGGGATTGCCGTCCGCGTCGGTGGCCTCGGTGAATTTCCAGAGAATTGCCGGATCCCCTCTCCAGTATACGGAATCACTGCTGTTCCAGACCCGGTAGGGAGCTGCCTTGCTGGCTGCGCCCGGATCATCGGCAATAGCGTAGGAAATAAAGGTGTTGTCCGGCTGCCTGACCCTCTGATAGATGACCACCGACTGTCCCGGCTGCAGGTCTCCCACCTTGGTCAGAGAGGCCTTGTGGGATGCGCCGTTCGGATTGCTGCTGGAGGTCTTTTCCGGCAGACACAGGTGGACATAGCTGTTGGCCTTGTCGCCGTCGTCGTTGGCCAGCCAGTAGGATCCGCCGTAATTCCACAGCTTCAGCCCCTGGGCGTTTTCGAAGCAGTAAGTCCCGTCCTCATTGGCTGTGATCTTGATCAGGGTCCCATCCGATTTACTGTCCACCAGGTTCAGACTGTGCTCGTTGGAATTGGTCTCGTCTTTGGTCGCCTTGGTCGGATCGATGTAAAGATATTTGCCTCCGGCGGAGATGTAGTAGGCATCCTCGTCGGCGTTGTATTCGAACTTCCAGGCCGTCGCTGTCTCATCGCAGTATTCGACGCCTGATGAATCACTGCTGACCGTGACCTGCTGCCCGGTCATGTAGTAGCCGCGGTTGTCTTTATTGGTATGGACCGCGCTCTGCAGGGAATGCCAGTTCCCCAGATTGCCGCCGGACTCCCTCTGGGTCACGATGGCGAAGGATCTGCCGTTCAGTCCCAGGGGATCCCGGACGTCGGTCACCTTGATCTGGAACACCTCGCCGTCCGCCATGGTGATGGTCAGCCACTCCTCTGTGTCAAAGGCCTTCAGGGTCACCAGGGCCCAGTCGCCGGCGGTCAGCTTTTTGGCATCCATCTCCGCCCGCTGCTCTTCGCTCAGCTTGGCAGAGTATTCCGGTTCCAGACCCAGCCCTTCTTTCAGCTCGCCCGCGGTAGTATCCTCTTCGACTTTCGCGACCTGGATCAGCTGGGGATCGCTGAACTCGACGGATTCGATCTGGTCGACGAATTCCCCGGTCTCCTCATCCGATACCACTTTCAGGATCGGAAGCAGCTCCCTCAGACTGAGGGTATCTCCGCCCTCGATGCTGTAGTCATAGGTCTGCCCGTCCACATCATAATGGAAGTCCACGGTGTAGACGACCCCGTATACAGAGAAAGACTCCGCCGCGAAGGTGGTCTCCCTCAGCTTGCCCTTTTTCAATGCAAAGGCTGTGTCTTCGGGGCTCAAGACTTCCGCCCCGTCCTCACCAAAATGAACGATCCGGAGATGATCCGCATCGCTGACGGGAAGTCCTTTGTTATAGGAAATGGTCACGTCGACGGCCGAATCCGGTTCCACCGGCCGGCCTTCCGACAGAAGGGTTATATCGTAGAAATGGGCGAACTGAAGATCGGTGACGTATTCACCGCCTTCCGCGTCCTGCACTGCCCGGAGAGCTTCCTCACGCATGGCCTCCAGGTCATCATCGGAATAAGCCTTATCCTGGTCCAGGGCGCTGACCGCAAGTTCCGTATCCTGGGGCAGCCCAGCCTTTGCGTCAAATTCAGCGCAGATGCTTGCCTCCCCTGTTTCCTGCTGCAGCTGAACAGCGGGCAGATCGATGCCGCCCTGCTCATCCGCTGTATCCTCCTCCAGGGTCAGAGCCGGAAGGATGAGCAGATAGGTTGTTATGAAAACGACCGCCGCGCAAAGGGCCAGCAGGACGGACCGTTGTTTTTTGATCAATGTAGAGATAGCCGATAAATACTTCACGTCAAACCACACCCCTCTCTACTGAGGTTTCACTGCCACATACAATTATTCATAGTAATTTTAACCTCAAAGGGTGTGGCTTGTACATAAAATGATACATATTGTGTCTTATTAGTAGCCTTTAGCCGCGCGTCTGCGGGCGATCAGGGCGATACCGCAGCCCAGGAGCAGGATGCTGCCAAGCAGGTAGATCCATGTGGTTCCCCTTCCTCCCGCGGAGGGAAGCTGGGCTCCCGGCGTGTTGGGGATGATGAACTCCGCGTCACTTTCCTCTGCGGCAGCGGTATACCGCACGCCTGAGACTGTGCCGTCGGTATCGGTTATGGCTCCACCGGAGACGGTGAAAGTCACCGGATGGGATTCGGTAATGACATATCCTGCCGGGGCGGATATCTCCTCCAGCTGGTACTGACCGTCGATCAGGCCCGTAAGAGTGATCCCGGATGCCGGAACGGTGAAGGCGCTCTCATCGTCCACTTCCGCTACCACATCACTGGATACTCCGGTATAGGTCCCCTGGCTGTCCGCCCTGTACAGAAGCCTGAATCTGGCTCCGTTCAGGTAGTTGGTGCTTCCTTCAGCGTCGTCCGTCTTTTTGATGACGACATTGATGGCGTTGGACCGGTCCATCTGATTGGTGACCGTTATCGTTCCTTGGTTCGATATCCCGGTATTGTTGTTTGCCGAGTATCCCTGGAGGATCCAACCTTCGAGAGGAGATTCGCCGATCTCGATGGGATTGCCCTCCCGGTCCAGTTCTGTGATGTAGTACAGGTAGTCCTTGCCGTTATCGTCCATAGCCGGGAAATCGAATCCTGCGTGGGAGGATTCCGATCCGCCCGTGGTCCAGGTGTGGGACCAGCTGCTTCCGCTCAGGACCTGTGTATGGTTCGCGGAGTTGAATTCCTCATCGTCCTCGGCCCTGTATTTGGCCGGAGCTCCGGTCGCCGAGATCACCGGACTGTTCAGGTTCCTCCAGTGATTGCTGTCGGAATGAAGCCAGCTTACCCAGTACTTGGTCGTCAGTGTCACATCTCCCTGGGCGTTGGGGATGGTCAGCCTTCTGCTCCTGCCGTCGATGCTGATCTGCTCGAACATATAATTGTCCGTCGTCACGATCTCATCGCCGATCCATCCTTCATAGGACTTATCACCGACGGTCAGGTTCCAGTTGAAATTCCTCTGCCATTCATCATCCCATTCGATGACGACGTTGTCACCTTCCACTGTCTGGGTCACAGGGGTCCCGTACTTGACGCCCCCGTCCTCCACGGTCATCTGGACTGTGACGGTGTGGGCCTGAGAAGCGGATTCCTCCTTGACCATGTGCTTTCTCTTCAGTTGTACTGTTGCTGTATTGCTGCC
>CAMOZS010000099.1 GCA_946631075.1 uncultured Bacillota bacterium
TAATCCGGTCCGTAATCAAATCCGCGATCCGGCGTGGGATCCGGTCCTGGGCCCGGCATGGTTCCGAATCCCGGCTCCGGCCCCGGCATGGAGCTGTCCATAAGTTCGGTGGCGTCCGGATCCATATCCATCCGCTCTATATGCTCCGTTTGGTCCATATGCTCGGTCTGGTCCATAATCTCTGTCTGGTCCATCTGATCCGTCTGCTCCGGATACAGGGGAGCTCCGCACTGGTCGCAAAATCTGTTGTTATCACTGTTGGGCGCTCCGCAGCTGGGGCAGAAAATCCGTTTTTCGGTCATGTTGAGAACCTCCGTCTGGTCATCATAGCTTTTATCTCGCCTTTATTTTACCATACTTTTCTCAGCTCCATGTGGATATGGGGAATGTTATCCTTCAGAAAGACATCCGATGTTCGGACGAAGCCAGCCTTTGCATAATATCCTTCCACATCCTCTTCCGCTTCGATGAAGATCCGGCCGGCCCCCATGATGTCCCAGGCGGTATGGATCCCCTCCCGGAGAAGTTCCCGGCCAAGGCCCTGTCCGTGGTCCAGGGTGAGCACCCGCCCCATCTGGACGGTAACTTCATCTGGGCCGGGCTCGGGATCCGGGCTGCCGGCCCTCTCGGTCCGGTCATAATCCGCCATCCTGGTCCCTCTTTTCATCTGCTCTTCGGTCAGGTTGCCGGACCAGATCGCCTGGCCGTCCACCAGGTAGACTTCCGGCTCCTCATCGATCCGGTAGATCCGCATGTAGGCGGTGACCCGGCCCCGGTCATCCCGGCAAAAAACATGAAAGCCCTGATCCCGGTCATCGCAGTCCTGGTAGATGCAGTTCTGCTCGATGACAAAGATCTCGTTCCGGGACTTGAGTATCTCGTACAGCTCCTCCGCCGTCAGCTCATCGAAGGGCTTGCTGACGAAGGCGTTCTTCTTCGTGTCCCTATCCATGGCTCACTCCTCCAGGGTGAATTCCCAGGCGCAGCATCCTTCCCGCTCATCCTCGGTGATGTCGGGGTAGCAGCTGATGCACCTGCAGCTGATGCGGTCATCGATCACTTTCGCGAAGTCCGGGTATTCGATCTCGCCGACGGCCTTGCAGGGGTGCCACTCCATGCCTTTGCGGCTCCTGGCCCTCTGGACCCGGCAGTTCAGGGTCCGGTAGACCATCCGGTTTCCGCTGATCTCATAGGATTCGTCATTCAGATTGGCGTAGAGTCTAAGCCGCATGGCCTTTTCCAGACCGGCCAGACCAGCCCTTTGCGGCAGCCCAAGGAATTCCTTGATCCTCTTTGCCTCGGCAACGGTGAAGGATCTCCAGATCTCCTTGTCGCAGTCCATGGCCCCGTCCATTCCCTGCCGCTTTTCCACGGCCTGGAACCAGAGGCCGTCGCAGGCCAGCCAGTTCTTTGAATAGATCTCCGCCAGTTTGATGAGTTCTTCCTTGTCCAGTTCTTTTAATGCTTCGTTCATCTTCTCACTCCTCAAATATACCACGGCCTCATCAGATCCCTACGACAAATCCGAAAAACAGGACCATCAGAACGATGCCCACAAACATCGCGCCGATGATGCAGTTGACCGCTCCCAGGATCATGGTCTTCCGGTTCAGCCTGGGCCGCAGCTTCTCGTCTCTTCCCTGCCGGAATCCGATCAGGCCGATGGGAAATGCGAACAGAAGGACGATGGCTACAGCGATGGTCCCGATATCGTACAGACGATCAAGCAAAGGAAACTGCTCCTTCAGGCTTTCCGGGATATTGATCGCCACCAGGATCAGTGGCAGCAGTCCAAGGGTAATGAACTGGATCTTAAGAGGCCAGAGCTTGTCCGCCTTCTGTTCTTCAGTTATTTCTGTATTGTCACACATGTTCCCCTTCTCCGTTTCTTTCACTAGTCTGTCAGATTCACATCCCGATGGCGAAGATGGCCAGAACGTAAACGGAAATGACCGCCGCTGTGGCCAGCCAGTCAAGTATCCCCAGGAGGAGGACGGGTTTGTCCCCTCCGGCCAGCTTGCGGCCGATAAAGAAGAAGACAAAGCCGGCCAGGCCGAGGAACATGGTGATCAGGCCAGCCCAGCGAAGGGCGGCCGAGTCAAATGGCGCTCTGACCAGGACATTAAAAATGATGGCCGAGACCACCGGGATGATCTCCAGGATGATCGCCAGTTTTTTCATCATTGGTAGTACTCACTTTCCTGCACGCCCTTGGCCAGGACCGCAAGGATCAGACCCGCCGCAACGGCGAGGCCGACCTGAACCAGTTTCGTCGTGTTCATACTGTCTCCTTCTTATCTCTCCATGCATCGTAAGTATCCAGGTCCGACTTGGTCAGCGCGATGCAGGCCGCGATGACTGCAGCGTCGTCAAGCAGGCCGACGCCCAGGTACCTGTCCGGAATGATGTCCCTTGGGTTGATCAGGTACAGGAGGGCCGCGACGATCATGATCAGGGACTTTGTCGGGGCCTCAGTGTAATCCTTCTGCATGTGGTCCTTCAGGAGGGCGATCATCCGGGGAACTTCCGCCAGGTAGCTTCCGGCCCCGGGCACGGTCTCCAGCTTGTCTTCCACCTGCTGCAAAAGCTGATCCATCTTGCCTCCATCCTCCAGGATGGCAGCCGCCTTGCCTTTACCGTTCTGCAGAATCTCCTCCGCCTGTTTTCTCAAACTGTCTTTGTCCATGGTTATTACCTCCTTGTTTTAAGATAACAGATATCCATTTCAAACTTGATCCCCCGCCTGCGGGACAGGGGCCAGATACAGCCCGTTTCTCCTTCCCTGGTCAGACCTTCGATGGCTTCACCAGCCTGCCGTGCTCCGTCCACGGTGCCGATCACCGGGACCGATGCTCCCTCGGGAGTATAGATGATGTTCTTCTCATAGCCGTAGATCACTCCTTCTCCTGCGATGGAGAAGACCGCCTCATTGAACCGGTCCACCAGATCTGCGGTCCGCTTCCTGGTGATCTGGAAAATGTATTTGTTCAGGTCTTCCGCCAGTCTGACCTTGCCGATCCGGTCCTCCGTGTCCTTTCGGACATACTGGAAGATCCCCCGGAAGGAATTGTTCAGCTGGCTGTGGACCCCGGCGATCACCGCGTTGTCGCAGGACTCTACGCCCAGGTCGATCCGGTAGTTTCTGTTGCGCTCATAGATCTGGTCCAGCAGATCTCCCATGGCGGTAAAGTCAGGGCCGGCCAGGTCTTCCAGGCCGGGTCCATCCTCTGCGCCCTCACTTCCCGGACCGCCTTCAGCCTCCGGCCCGGCCAGCTTTTCCATGATCTTCAGCAGCCGGCCTGTGTAGCTGATGTAATCCTCGTCTGTGATCCCGACGTAGTCCGAGGCCGCGACCTGCAAACGGTCCTCAGGGTCCAGGCCGTAGCGGCGGAAGGCATCTTCCGCGATCTCCGGCCGGTAGTCGGACAGGATGATGGTCCCGCAGTGGGCCGCCAGCCGTTTGAGATCCAGGTCGTTGCACTTGCCCGCGCCCAGGATCAGCAGGGATGCTCCCGGTCTTGTTGACCGGATGACGAAGTCCGTCAGTTCCCTTCGGTATCCGGCCCAGTCCTGATACTCATTGTCTTTGGACGAGCGGGCCTGGAAACGGCTGTAGATCTGCCGTGCCCGGTCTTCGGTCCCTCTCTTTTCTTCTTCCATTTTCATGGCATGCTCCCCTTTATCCAAGCGACTTCCTGAACTCTGCTCCCGTCCTGAAAGCATCGGCGATCTTCCCGCCAAGGCTGTGGTAGACCCCTTCCTCCTCGTTATAGATGATGGGCCGGAGCTTCTCAAGGACGACTCTGCCCTTCTCGTTCAGAACGGACTCATCCGCGATGATCCTCTTGACCTCGTCCGGCGCAAAGGCTGAGGCGATCACGGTCTCCGTTGGCGCCACGAGGGCGCGGAGTTTCAATTCTTTCTTTGCCATGCGTCCTCCTTCAGATCCGGCTGTATCCATATTATTCATCAGCCCCCTATTTCAAAGCCAGGGCGGCCCCCATTTCAAAGGCCTTTTTGCATTCCTGCGGGAATACTTCCTCATGTCTTTTGTATTTGGCTTCGGCATCGAAATACCAGGGCCAGTCCGTCTTGCTGTAGTCCTTCAGCTGCTGGGTATCGCCACTGACGAATACCTCTGTCGGTCCGACGAAGGTGCTGAGGACCTGCTGATAGTTGCCTAAGAGTCCGGTATAAGCGGTATCCGGAGCATTGCTGGTCATGAAGAGGACCACCGGGATCAGATGCTCATTGCAGCAGACCGGGTCCATGCTGTATGTCAGATTCTGGAAGACCAGTCGCTCATAAAGGGCCCGGAAGGATGCCGTCAGGTCTCCAAGATAGTTGGGCGATCCGATGATCAGGCCGTCCGCCTCTCTTATGGCGTCCAGGACCGGGGTCAGCCCGTCCCTGCAGATGCAGTGTCCCTTGAACTTCTCCTTCTTGCATCCGAAGCAGGAGATGCAGCCGGTGTACTTTTCCAGGCGGAAAAGGTCAAACTTCTGCACCGCCGCGCCCTGTGACTCAGCTCCCTTGATTGCTTCATTGATCAATGTGTCCGTATTCCACTTAAGGCGGGGTCCGGCGTTGACTGCTACCAGCGATTTTCCCATACGATCCTTCCTCCGATCCTGTTTATTTATTCCTTGTATCCAATCAGTTTCAGATAGTTGTCCGCCACATCCTCCGGCGGCATTTTCATTTTCGTGTCGATCCACCAGGTCACCGCTTCCCCGAAGCTTCCGACCAGATGGTTCACGGCGAACTCCTTCGGCACATCCTTCCTGATGCACTCCGGATACTGATCGAACATGGTCGCCAGATATTCCTTGAAGTACCGCATGAAGAGTCCTCCGCTCTCACCGGACAGGATGCCGAGGACATTTCTCCGGTTATCCTTCAGATGGTAGAGGAGATGGGTGATCTTCTCCTGCAGGCCGTGATCCGATGATGAGAAATCATGGGAAGTCTCCGAATGAAGCTCATAGGAAAAGATATGGTCAAATATATCCGTGCACATTTCCTTCAGAAGAGCGTCCTTGGTCTCAAAATGAGAATAGAAGGTGCTCCTTCCGACATTGGCTTCATCCAGTATTTCCTGCACCGTTATGCTGTTAAAGCGCTTCTCTTCCAGCAGCTTGTTAAAAGCCTGGAAGACCGCCTGCCGTGTTTTCTGCTGTCTCCGATCCATTCTGTCTGCCTCCGAACAAATCAGCGGATTTGTTTGATAACGAACATCCGCCTCTATCTGGTTCTTGTCCGATGGACTTCAACCCTATACGATTATATCAAACACTTTGTTCATTATCAAACAGTTTGTTCGGAGCCCACAGAATGAAATCAACAATGAAACACGGAATATTCCTGGCGATCCTTGCCGCCGGCCTCTATGCCCTGAGCTCGCCTTTTTCCAAATTACTGCTTGCCTATATGCCGCCCACACTGATGGCCGGATTTCTCTATCTTGGAGCCGGCCTGGGCATGATCGTGATTTTCCTCATCCGGAAGATGAGCGGCCGTCCCGAAAGGGAATCCGGGCTCACCAGGCAGGAACTCCCTTATACGGCCGCCATGGTCCTTCTGAATATAGCGGCCCCGATCTGTCTTCTCTTCGGCCTGTCCATGACCACCGCCGCGAACGCGTCCCTGCTGAATAATTTTGAGATCGTCGCGACAGCCCTGATCGCCCTGATGATCTTCAAGGAATCGATCTCGCCAAGACTATGGCTTGGCATCCTGTTCGTTACCGCATCCTGCGCCCTGCTTTCCTTCGAAGACATCTCCAGCCTTCAGTTCAGCAGCGGCTCCCTTTTCGTTCTCCTCGCCTGCATCTGCTGGGGAATAGAGAACAACTGCACCCGGAAACTGTCCTCCAAAGACCCCCTCCAGATCGTCATGGTCAAGGGGATCTTCTCGGGGATCGGTTCCCTGATCATCGGTCTGATCTGCGGAGAGCGCATCCTCCATCTGTGGGTAGTCCCCCTGGTCCTCCTGCTCGGCTTCGTGGCCTACGGGCTCAGTATCTATTTCTACGTCTATGCCCAAAGGCTGCTAGGCGCGGCAAGGACCAGCGCTTACTATGCCGTTGCCCCCTTTATCGGGGTCTTCCTGTCCCTGCTGATCTTCCGCGAGATCCCGGGCATCCTGTTTATTGCCGCTCTTGCCCTGATGGTCATCGGCGCCTGGCTTTCCTCCCAGGATAAACCTTTGAGCGAAAGCTTCAGCCTTTCTTTTCCCTTTTCCAGGCCAGGACGGCTGCAGCGGCGATCAGATCAAGCAGGGCAATAGCGCCCATGATCATGTAGTCCATAGGCTCGTCGGCTTTGCTACACCACTTCCTCCCCCTTGGCATTACTGCTTCCGG
>CAMOZS010000100.1 GCA_946631075.1 uncultured Bacillota bacterium
GTACTACCTGACAAACAATATATATTTGGTTCCGGCCCGTCTATTCTTCGACCATCTCGATCTTTACCTCATCGGTTTCCAGAGTCGAAATGTCTTTGTCCTCGATGTCTTTTATGATCTTCCGGTTGCCGGACTTGATCTCTTCGAAGACCTTGTCGTAGGTCTCCTGTGTGAAGACTTCCATCCGTGCGTTGGTCATCTCCAGTCCGATGCCTCCGTTCTCGGCGGAATAGTTCAGAATGGCGCCGCCATCAAAATTGTTCCGCTTATAATTCTTCAGGATATCGGTGATGGCCTTGCCGGTCTCTTTTTTGGCGGATGTGATGACCGTCTCTGACTGGCTGCTCTGGTCGGCGTCGACTCCGATGACCTTGCCGCCGGCTGACTCAGCAGCCGCCATGATCGATTCTCCGATGGAACCTCCGCAGGCGAAGATCACCTGACATTTATTATCGCTGTACCAGTCATAGGCTTCAGACTCGATCTCATCGGACGCTTCGAAAGTCCCAAGGTAGGTATAGCGGATCTGGATGTCGTTCTTCCCAAGTTCATTAGCAGCGGCAGCTGCGCCCTGGATGAATCCGTAGCCGTACCGCTTGACCGGCGGAAGCGCGTCGCCTCCCATGTATCCCAGTCTGGTGTATCCCTCGGTCACCGCCGCGTAGCCGGCCAGGTATCCGGCTTCCTGCTCGGCGAACAGGACTCCTGTGGAATTACCCGCCGTCTTGTAATTGAATTTCTCGTCTCTGGGAACACCGTCGATCAGAACGAACTTCAGATCTCCATACTTGTCCTGAGCCTCAAAGGCGGTCGTTTCCATCTGGCTTCCCGCCAGGATGATCAGCTTGGCTCCCTGCCGGCTTGCCTCACGGATGGCCTTCATATAGGATTCATCATCTGAGGGATAATATTGGCAGGACAGGCCGTTTTCTTCGCAGAAGGTCTGCATGGCGGTCCAGGTCGACTGATTGAAGGACCCGTCGTTTACGCCGACCTCGTTGGTGATCAGGGCCAGCTCGTAGCTGGTCGGCTCCTCCGCGGCTTCCTCCTCCTGGCCGCATGCGCACAGGCAGGTCAGTCCCAGCGTCAGCGCTGCCGCAGCCAGAGCCAGCCGCAGCCCCCGACCGCGAGGTCTCGCTTCTGAAGCCCGAGGTCCCGATCTGGCAGCCCCCCGCGTCTTGTATTTCCGTTGAATCATAGGCCACTCTCCTTTTATTTTTCCGGCCAAAAGTTTATTAATCCGGCCAAAGCTTATAATTCCGGCCAAAAAGCCGTCTTATTCGATCACTGCGTGGATCAACGGCGGCAGGGCCGGAGCCTCATCGCCGATCTGAACGGCTTTTTCCGCTTCGGCAGCCGCCAGGTCCAGTTTGTCCGCTTTGTCGCTGTAAAGCGTCATCAGCGCCTCTCCGGCCCGGATCTGGTCCCCGCACTTGTGGTGCAGCAGGATCCCGGCCCCGTGATCGATCGAATCCTCTTTTGTCTGCCGGCCGGCTCCCGTATGCTGGGAAGCAAGGCCGATGGTCATAGCGTCGATCCCGGCAATGAAACCATCCCGGGACGCGGTCACCGTCCTGGAAAGCCCGCTCAAAGGCAGCAGAGACAGGTCGTCCGCTACCGCAGGATCTCCCCCCTGACCGGACACGAATTCCCGGAACTTGGCAAGACCGGCTCCGCTCTCAAGAGCAGCCCCAGCCTTTGCGATACCTTCCTCGGGTGAGGACGCGCAGCCGCCCATGAATACCATCCGGCCGGCCAGCTCCACCGAAAGCTCCGTGATATCCGCAGGACCCTGGCCCCGCAGGACCTCGATGGCCTCCCGGACCTCCAGAGCGTTTCCGACCGCGTTACCCAAAGGCTGGCTCATGTCGGTGATCATGGCCATCATCTTCTTGCCGTCGGCCCGGCCGATATCGACCATCATCTCAGCCAGAGCCCGGGCATCCTCCTCGCTTTTCATGAAAGCCCCGCTGCCGCACTTGACGTCCAGCAGGATCCCGTCGGAGCCCGAAGCCAGCTTCTTGCTCATGATGCTGGACGTGATCAGACTCAGGTTTTCCACCGTCGCCGTCACGTCCCTCAGGGCGTAGATCTTCTTGTCCGCCGGCGCGATGTGGGCCGTCTGGCCGATCACGGAGATCCCGCAGCCCTCCACCTGAGCGAAGAATTCCTCCTCAGGCAGGCTGGTCTTAAATCCGGGGATCGCCTCCAGCTTGTCCACCGTCCCGCCGGTAAAGCCCAGCCCCCGGCCGCTCATCTTGGCCACCGGGACCCCGCAGGCCGCAGCCAGGGGACCTATGATCAGGGTCGTCTTGTCGCCAACGCCCCCGGTGCTGTGCTTGTCGATCTTGAGCCCCGGGATCCGGGACAGGTCCGCCATATCGCCGGACACCTTCATCTCCTGGGTCAGCCAGACCGTTTCCTCCCGGCTCATGCCCTGAAAATACACCGCCATCAGGAAGGCGGACATCTGATAATCGGGGATGGACCCCTCGGTGAATCCTTTCACCAGGTACCGGATCTCCTCCCGGCTCAGCTCCCCGCCGTCTCTTTTCTTTGTGATCAGTTCAACTGTGTTCATTTCATCTCTCCCGGCCCTCGGGCCCCGGGGACTCGCCCCTCCTACAGGATCTGCAAAGGCTGGCAATTCAGGTAGTCCAGCGATACCAGGTGATAGCGGATCCCGTGATATTCGCCTTTGATGGCGGACCGGAATCCGTCTTCCCCGTGGATGTGTCCGTAGTAGACGTCCTTGACGCCGTAATCCTCAAACAGCTGCTGAAAACCGGAGAACCGGCTTCCGTCGGATACGGGCGGATAGTGGAGCATGCCCAGGATCCGCGGCCCGGCTTGGACGGCTTCGGGGCCGCCCGGTCGGCCGTTTGCCTGGGGCTGGCCGTCCTGCCGGGCTTCCTCCCGGCCGCCCGTCTGCTCTTCGGCTGCCTGCTTCTTCGCATATGCGCTGACTGCGCTCTTCAGGGAGCTTTCCAGCCGGAGCAGCTCCCTCTTATAGATCTTCTCGTCCGCTTCGGTGAAATCCTCGTTGTCCGGAGTCAGCCATCCCCGGCTTCCGCAGATATAGACCCCCTCCGCCTCGTAGTGAGTGTTCTGGAGGAAGGTCATGTTTTCGTACATATTATTCAGCCGGGTGATCCCGGTCCACCAGAGATCGTGGTTGCCTTTGAGCAGGACCTTGCGTCCGGGCAGGGCTGCCACCCAGTCCAGATCCACCTTGGCGTCTTCCATCTTAAGGCCCCAGGAGATGTCTCCCGGTATGACCACAGTATCTTCCGGTCCGATCTTGTCCCGCCAGGCCTGCTCCAGCCTTTGGGCGTGATTGAACCAGCGGGGACCGAAGACATCCATTGGCTTGTCCGACCCCGGAAAAAACGAAAGATGCAGATCTGAAACAACGAATATGCTCATAAAAACCTCTGGTCAGACATCTCGTCCAGCTGGGAAAGCTCGGCCAGCGCTTTGCGGATCTGGCGGGTCCTGGGTCCGATCAGCTCGTCCAGGTCCTTCTCAGCCATCTGCAGATGTTTCTGTGTCTTTTCGATGGTCTCCTCGAATCTGGCAAATTCAGTGGAGACCCGGGACAGGGTGTCCCAAACTTCCCCGGACCGCTCCGACAGCGCGATGGTGCGGAAGCCCATCCGGAAACTGTTCAGCATGGCCGCCATGGTCGACGGTCCCGCCACATTCACCCGGTATTCGGTCTGCAGCATCGATGTCAGGTTCAGCCGGAGCACCTCCGCGTAAAGGCCCTCGAAAGGCAGGAACATGATGCCGAAATCCGTGGTCATGGGCGGCGAAATGTATTTGCGATGGATGTCGGAAGCCGCTTTGATGATGGCCCGCCGAAGCTGATCCCGGCAGGCCCGGATCTCTTTGGGATCCCCCAGCTCGTAGGCATCCATCAGGTTCATGTAGGCGTCCCCCGGGAATTTGGAGTCGATGGGTAAATAAACGATATTGCCCCCGTCTCCCGGAAAGCGGATGGCGAATTCCACCCGCTCGGTCGTCCCGGTCACCGCTGCGTTCTCTTCATATTGTTCCGGGGCAAGCACATCCTCCAGGATGGCCCCCAGCTGCACCTCGCCCAGGATCCCCCGGCTCTTGACATTGGACAGGACCTTCTTCAGATCGTCCACGCCGGCGGACAGGTTCCTCATCTCTCCAAGGCTCCTGGAGACCTGGCGCAAAGCGCTGTTCATTTCCTGATTCAGATCGGACAGCCGCTGGCTCTGGACCTGGGCCGCCTCGGTCTGGGACCTGGCGATCATATCGCCCATATTGCGCACGCTGGCCTGGACCATGTCCACCGTATCCCGCCGGGACCGGTCAAGCTCCTCCCGGAGCCTGCGCTGGTTTATGGCCAGGAGCACGATCACGGCGATCAGAGCGATCAGGATCAGTATGGTCAGGATGCTCCCGTTAATCAATGAATTCATAGACGTCGTAATCCTCATCATCCAGGAAGTCGGTGTAGAGCAGGTCCAGCTCTTTGAGCTCCCGGTTCATGGCCTGATTATCTTCCTGGGTCTTGTAATAGACTTCCTTGTATTTACTGTAGGGCAGGTCCTTGCCCTGGGATTTGCCGTCCAGAGCGGTCTGCATCTGGATATAGGAATCGCAAAGGCGGCTGAACTGGCGGAAGCAGACTTCGGCCTGGCGGACCAGGTCCTTGGTCAGCTCGTCATCCTTCGGGATATCGCCCATGGGAAAACGGAGGCTGCTGGTGTTCTTCTTGCATTTGCGCAGCAGTTCGATGTTGCCCTTATAATCCTTCTTGCGGAACATGGTCCGGAACTTGGAATCGTTGGCAATGCGAAGCTCCGCCTCTTTGAATTCATCGACGCATTCCACATAAAAACGGTCAATGGTCTTCTTGATCTTTTTCTTATATTCTTCCATGGCGCATCACTCCTCTTCGTCTGCCCGTCCTTCTTCCATGGCCTCGTCCATGGCTTTCCGGGCGGTCCGGTATATGGTGTCGGCCCGAAAGCCTCTGGATGCAAGGCGCCGGGCGATCCGGGCCTTGACCTTCTCTCTCTCGTTATGATCCATGCCGCAAAGGTCCATCCCCTCCAGCATCTGCCTGGCCTGGTCCATGGCCAGCCGGTCTTCATCGGGCAGGTCCTCCATGCCGGCGACCGCGTCCTCGATGGTGTTTCGGTCCACCCCTTTCGCGGCCAGCTCCCGCCGGATCCGGTCCATTCCCCGGCCCCTCTGGACCATGGTCTCTATGTAAAGGCTGGAGTATTCCAGGTCATCCAGCAGCTTGTATTCTTCAAGCCGGTCGGCGCATGCCCTGATCTCCTCTTCGCCGAATCCCCTGTCCCGGAGATGGCGGCACAGCTCCTGCCTGGTCCTGGGTTTATAGGCCAGGTAGCGGGAGGCCCGGTCCATGCACTTGTCGCTGACTTCAGCAGTCATGGCTTGGTCCTCAGCAGTCACCCTGTGCTCCTCAGCAGTCACGGTAGACTTCCCCTGCCATGCCGATGACGCACTGGTCGCCGAAGGCCTGTTTCAGCTCGCAGATGGCCTCGATCCCGGTGCAGTGGACCGGCATGATCCTTGCCACTTCTTCTCTTTTGAACGCTTCGATGACTTCCCGGCGCTGCTCAGCATTTGCATGATAAAGATGCATCCCGGAGACAAAACAGGCGACTTTCTCGCCCGGGAAGATCCTGCGGGCTTCTTCCAGTGCCGAGATCACGCCCCGGTGGGAGCATCCGGAAAAGACGTAAAGGCCTTCCGGCTGGCGGATGACCAGGATCTGCTCGTGGGACATGTCGTCGAAGACCGGAGCACCGCTGACACCGAAATAGTAGAATTTCTCGGTCGGCTCAAAACCTTCGGCCATGGGCACAGTGCCGGAAATGATGATGTCGTCGGTGATCTTGACCGGTCCGTCGGTCAGGATGAAACGGTCGTTGATCCCGTCTCTCTGCTCCCTGGTCCAGCGGATGCCGCACATCTCATCCTCGATCTTGCCGTCCTCGAATCCGTGGGACTCGCGGAAAGCGTTCTTATGAATATAGATCGGCGCCTTGCGGTTGCGGCGGCAGAACATGGGAAAGCCGCCCGTGTGGTCATAGTGGCCGTGGCTGACCACGGCAAAATCCACCTGGGACAGGTCCACCTTCATCCGGTCCGCGTTCATGGCGAAAGCGTCCGATGCTCCCGCATCAAATAGGATCTTCTTGTCGCCGGTGTCGATGTAGATCGAAAGCCCGTGCTCCGCAAGCACCCCTTCTGTTTCTGTTTTGTTCTCTACGAGAAACTGAAATTCCATGTATTTTCCTCCTATTATAGTTGTGATGATCCTGTGTTGTCAGCCCTGGCTTGGGCT
>CAMOZS010000101.1 GCA_946631075.1 uncultured Bacillota bacterium
TCTATCTGAAGAAGAGACTCGACCTGATCCCCAATCTGGTCGAAGCGGTCAAGGGCTACGCGGCTCACGAGAAGGAGACCCTCCAGGCAGTCATCGCCGCCCGGGGACAGATCCAGTCTGCGGGGACCCAGGCCGAGAGAATGGACGCGGAGAACGCCCTGAGCGGGACCCTGAGATCCCTGTTCGCGGTCGCGGAAGCTTATCCGGATCTCAAGGCCAACGCCGGTTTCCTCGATCTGCAGCAGCAGCTGAAGAAGGTCGAAGAGGACATCGCCAATTCCAGAAAGTACTACAACGGCAGTGTCAAGGCCTACAACAACAAGTGCCAGACATTCCCGTCCAGCTTCATCGCAAGCACATTCCGCTTCGAACCGCGCACCATGTTTGAGGTTTCCAGAGAAGAGGAAAGAGAAAATGTCAAAGTTGAATTCTAGACTTTGCTCAGATCCGGATCGCCGCGGCAACAGGAGATCCGGATCTCTGTCTTTTGCCCTGGCGCTGCTGATGGCCATGGCGGTCTTTTTGCTGCCGTCATTCCTGGCGCCGGATGATGTCAGCGCCGACAGCGCGGGCTATACCACGCCCTCCTTCGATGTGAACGTGGTGACCGATGAGGACCACGTCTTCCACGTTACCGAGAACATCGAGGTGGATTTCTATGAATACCGGCACGGGATCTACCGCTACATTCCCGACGGCAGCAGATATTACGGGGTAAAAAATGTGCGGGTGCGGGGATACGACTATGAAGTCTATTCCGAAAGCGGCAACACCGTTGTCCAGATCGGCAGTCCCGACTACACCGTCTACGGCCCCCAGACCTACACGATCAGCTACGACATCGTCGGCTACCGGGACGATTCCGGTGACGAGGACTATCTGTCCCTGGACCTGCTTCCGACCGGATGGGGCACCGAGATCGGGTCGGCGGATCTTCGCATCGAGTTTCCCAAGGAGATCGACGGGATCGAGACCTATACCGGGGCCTACGGAAGCGAGACCGGAGATGACTATTTCCGGATCAAAAATACCGGGACCGTTTACACGGCGGTCTCCCGTGACACCCTGCCAAGAGGAGTCGGCCTGACCATCAAGGCGGACCTTCCGGAAGGCTACTGGGTCGATCCCTACACCAGGGATTCCGCCCTCATGGGCCTGTGCGGAGTCCTGGCCATCATGGGCATGCTGATGCTGCTCCTGTGGTTCGCCATCGGCCGGGACGATCCGGTCATCCCCACGGTGGAATTCTATCCCCCGGATGAGCTCGATCCCCTGGAGATGGCTTACGTGGCCAATGACGAGGTGAATACCAAGGATATTTCCGCCCTCTTCATCTATCTGGCGGACAAGGGCTTCATCCACATCGAATCCGACGGCAAGAAGTCCTTCACCCTGATGAAGCAAAAGGACATCGAAGGGGAGAGGTCCCACACCAGGAAGATCTTCAATTCCCTGTTCGCCAACCGGAGGAAGACGGTCCGGCTGAAGGACCTGCCCAGCGGTTTCGGCGAGACCGCGGCCAAGACTCCGGCGGAAGTCCGCAGGAACGTGGAGCAGCATAAGACTTCCTTCTCAGCAGCTTCAAAGGCTGGGCGGGTCCTCGGTCTTGCCTTCTGCTTCCTGATCCCCCTGATCGCGGCAGCCGCTCATACCTGGCTGACCTTCGGAGGATCCGGGGCCGGATTCATGGAACTGCTCCTGGCCATCCTCATGTTCGTTTCCATGGTGACCCTGGTCGCCAAGACGGATTCCTTCCGCACGAAGAAGCGGCCGGTCAGGATCGCCCTCGGCTTCATCGTATTCCTGGCGGCCCTTGCCGCGGATGCTTACCTGATCGCGGCAGACTATCCCTTCCTGGCCCTGGTCTTCGCCTGCTCCGAGCTGGCCGCGGCTGTAGCGACCATCTTCGTGCGGCGGAGGATGAACAACGAGCTCTACGGACGGGTGCTGGGATTCAGAGACTTTATCCGGACGGCCGAATACGACCGGCTCAAGATGCTGTCCGATGAGGATCCGGACTACTTCTTCAATATCATGCCCTATGCCTGCATCTTCGGTATGTCGACTAAGTGGGCGGATAAGTTCGCGGACTTCAGGATCCCGCAGCCGGCCTGGTACCACAGCCCGGCGGGGACATGGGATCCCTATTTCGGACATCATATCTATATCTATACAGGAAACATTATTCACGGAGCCGTTGCCAGCCACTACAGGGCGGTCGGCTCAGATATCCTGTCGTCAGCAGTCGACAGCGGCACCGGCGGAGGCGGAGGTTTCTCCGGCGGCGGATTTTCCGGCGGCGGCTTCGGCGGCGGGGGAGGAGGTTCATGGTAATGAGACAAATCAAGAGAATCGGCATTCTGGGAGCAATGGCCTCCGAGATGGAAGCAATCAAGGCAAGTGTAGAGGAGGCAACCGTCGAAGAGATCAGCGGGATCCGTTTCGTCCATGGAAAGATCCACGGGATCGAAGTCGTCGCGGCGACCTGCGGGATCGGCAAAGTCTTCGCTGCCCTCTGCGCCCAGACTTTGATCCTGACCTATCAGCCGGATCTGATCATCAACGTCGGTGTGGCCGGGTCCCTGACACCCAAGCTGAACATCGGCGATATCGCGATCGCGGACCGGGTCGTCCAGCACGATATGGATACCACATCGATCGGGGATCCCGCGGGTCTGATCTCCGGGATCAACGAGATCTACCTGCCCTCGGATGAGGATGCGGCCCGCATGATGGAGGCCTGCGCGGACGCCCTGGGATTTCATCATGAAACGGGCGTGATCGCCACCGGCGATGTATTCGTACAGGACGCCGGACGCAAGGCTCAGATCACAGAAAACTTCGGAGCCATCGCCTGCGAGATGGAGGGGGGCAGCATCGGCCATGTCGCCTACGTGAACGGAACGCCCTTCTGTATCATCCGGGCCATTTCGGACAACGGTGATGAGGACGCCCATCACGACTATCATATGTCGCTGGACATGGCGGCGGACCGGGCAACTCAGGTCATGGACCGGTTCCTGGCCAACCTGGGGATCGGACAGGAAGTGTTCTGCGGCGGAAAGGAGAGCTAGAATGGACCTCATACCAAGCTTTGAAATCGACCATATGAAACTGCAGCCGGGACTCTATGTTTCCCGAAAAGACGTGCAGGGGGACTGCGTGCTGACGACTTTTGACCTGCGCATGACCCGCCCTAATTTCCAGCCGCCGGTGGATATGCCGGCCCTGCATACCATCGAGCATCTGGCCGCCACCTATCTTCGCAGCAGCGATCGCCGGGACGATATCGTCTACTTCGGCCCCATGGGATGCCGGACCGGATGCTATCTTGTCATGTTCGGCGACCTGACCAGCCGGGACGTCCTGCAGCTGGTGACGGATATGTGTGATTTCATCCTCGGATTCGAGGGGGAGATCCCGGGAGCCCGGCCGGAGCAGTGCGGCAACTACAGCGAGCAGAATCTCAATATGGCAAAATACTATATCCGCAGCTACCGGCAGGAGCTGGCGGACAACCAGAGACTGGAGTATCCGGCATGAGGATCACGGTCTACTGCGGCTCGAGCATGGGAAAGGATCCGGTCTATGCTGAAGCGGCAAAGGCGCTGGGAAAATGGATCTGCGACCACGGCCACGATATGGTCTACGGCGGAGGTAATGTGGGGCTGATGACCATCACTGCCGACACTGTCCTGGCCGGAGGCCGGTCGGTGACCGGGGTGATCCCAGACTTTCTGCTTAAGTACGAAGAAGGGCATGAAGGAAGCTACAGTCTTGAGGTCGTCGGATCCATGTCAGAGCGAAAAAACCGGATGATCGAGCTTGGTGACGCCTACCTGGCTCTGCCGGGAGGGATCGGAACACTGGAGGAGATCGCCGAGGCCATATCCCTGCAAAAGCTGGGCAGGCACGAGAAGCCCTGCATCTTCCTGAACGTGAGCGGATTCTATGATCCCCAGCGGGAAATGCTCCGCCGGATGGTAGAGGAGGGATTCCTCAGGAAGGAAGATCTGGACCGGATCTGCTTCGCGGACAGGGTCGACGACCTGGACCGCATACTGGGATAAGACAGGGGACGGTTCTCTATCTTATCGATCATAGGAGCCATCGCATTGCGGAGGCTCTTTTTTCGTGGGCTGCGGCCGCCGTTGGGATTTAAAATTATTTATTTTATAATATGTATTGACAAATAATATTATATGACGTATAGTATTATACGAAAGATGGAGTACAGAGATGAAAGGAGGCGCACATGGGTTTTAAGATCGAATCGAGCCTGCTCGATGCCTGCGCCCTCGCAATACTGAAAAGAGGGGACACTTACGGGTATGAGATCACGCAGGAAATGAAAGGGGCGATCGCAGTTTCGGAATCCACTCTGTATCCGGTCCTTCGAAGATTACAGAAGGAGGGATACTGCAGGACCTACGATCAGCCCCATCAGGGGAGAAACCGGAGGTATTACACGATCACAGAGAAAGGGGAGCAGAAGCTGGCGGAATACCGGGCGGAATGGGAAACATACCGCGGCGCTGTAGAGAAGCTGCTCTACAACGAGGATGACCGCAGGCTGGCGATCGAAAGGGGGGAAACAAAATGACAAGAATGGAATTTATGAAGATCCTTCGAAATGAGCTGCGCAAGCTCCCGCCGGAAGAGATCGTAGCAGCAACAGAATTCTTTGAGGAATATCTGGATGATGCCCTGGAGGCACTGAACGTCGACGGGCTCACCGAGGAAGAAGCTCAGAATCTCAGAGAGGAAACAGAGGAAAGGCTGATCCGGGAAATCGGAAGTCCCCGGGCCGTGGCCAAGCAGATCCGGGCCGAATATGCCAGCAGGATCCTTGAGGGGGAGGAATCCGGCGGCAAAACCAAGGCATCGGTCGGCAGCAGGATCTCGGCAGTCTGGTGGGTGATCATCGGGATCTGCAGCGCGCCGGTATCCATACCGGTCGCCATCTGTATCGGATGCGTCGCCTTCGGGATCATCGTGACGGTCCTGTCGATCATGATCAGCATCTATTCCGGTATCATCGGGGCCGCCATCGGAGGCATCTGCGCTCTGGTCATGGGATGCCTGGCCATCCCGACGGTCCTTTCTACTGCGGCCCTGCTCATCGGTATCGGGCTGATCACGCTGGCCCTGGCAGCAGCGGCGGGCGTAGGCGCCTACATCGGCACCAGGGAACTGATCCGCTGGCTGGCCCGACTCGGCCGCAGCATCAACGAGAAGAGAAGGCTCAAGAAGCTCAACAAAATGACAGGGGGTGCAGGATATGAAACAGCTCAGTAAACTGGCCAAATTCTTTATCATCTGCGCGGCAGTATTCGTGATCGGCATCGCCTGCACGGCTGCCGGAGCCGCAAGCGGAGGAGTGCAGGGATTCGAAAAGCTGGCAGAACGCTATGACTGGATCAACAGCCCCGGAGAGCGGGGAGTGACAGCGCAGAATGTCGGTGACTTCCACTCCATCGAGGCTACCGGAGATGTAGACCTTTGGATCGTAGGGAAGAGTTATTATGAAAAGGCTGGCTGGCTCGCCGATCAGGACCTGCTCAAACAGACAGAACTGGATGTGATCGGCAGCGGGCAGGTATGCGTGATCGCGGGCGACCAGATGGAGCAGCCGCAGATCTCCGTAGAAAAAGGGGTATTAACAATAGATGCAGGTGCGATCGATCTGACAGGGATCAACCTGAATGTAACAGAGGCGGAATTCTATCCGGAAGTTCTGGTCTGCGTGCCGGATGAGACACTGCGGACCCTGACCGTCAGCGGCCAGACCGGAGACGTGAATGTACTGGGCGTCTCCTGGAAATCGGCGAAGATCGGAGTGAACACAGGCGATATCAGCATGGAAGGCGTAGACAGCAAGGCACTTGCCCTTTCCGTCGATACCGGTGACATCGAGGTGCAGGGAAAACTGACCGGAACCGTAGAGGCAGGGTCTGAAACGGGAGATATCGAGATCGCGACATCTCTTCCCAAGGAAAAGTATGCTCTGGACCTGAAGACCGGCGTCGGTGATATCAAGGTTCTGGAAGGAGGAGAAAAGACATTCGAATCCGAAGAAGGCAAGCCCATGACCCAGGAGGGCGGCCCCCACAGGATCAAGGTGAGCACAGACACCGGAGACGTGAAACTGCTGTTTGAAAGCAGGGCTCTGTAAATCGAAGAGGTAAATCAATGAAAAAAGGCGGCTGCGGCCGCCTTTTCTTCTATATTCGTAAGACAGAGAACCGTCCCCTGTCTCATTACAGTCCGTAGATGTTGGTCATGTGCTCCAGGAAGACCTTGTAGGCCCGGACGCCTTCGTAGACGTCCG
>CAMOZS010000102.1 GCA_946631075.1 uncultured Bacillota bacterium
CAGCTCTCTTGCCCTGCCTGCCGGAACGATCTCCAGCTCCGCGGACAGGAAGTCCTCTTCCTCGATGTCGTACTTTTCCTTCAGCAGGCGCAGGATGTTGGCCTTGATGGGGGATTTGCGCAGCTTCTTTTCGTCCGGGTCCGCCCCAGCCTTTGCGTCTTCGTCATCGGAGAAGATCATGGGGATGGATCCGGTCAGAACGTCCAGCCCTTCGCCTTCGATGACCTTGGCCGCGTCCTTGGCCATCTGCTTCTGGGCCAGGTGGATCAGGAGGTCAGTGATGGCAAAGACTGGTTCGTCCTCCTTCTCACCGATGGTGATCTCCACTCTGGTGCCGTCTTTCTTAATGACGACTCCGTGGATGGCCAGAGGGATGGTGACCCACTGGTACTTCTTGATGCCGCCGTAGTAGTGGGTATCCAGATAGGCGAAGCCGCTGCTTTCATAGAGAGGGTTCTGCTTGAGATCGATCCGGGGGGAGTCGATGTGGGCGCCCAGGATGTTCATGCCCTTTTCGATGGGCTCGGTCCCGATGTGGTAGAGGACCAGGGTCTTGCCGTTGTAGTGGGAGTAGACCTTGTCGCCGGCCGAAAGCCTGGTCCCGCTCTTCACCAGCTCCGACAGGGGGCGGTAGCCGGCCTCCTCCGCCATCTCGATGGAGATGGCCGCGCACTCCCGCTCGGTCTTGCCCTGATCCAAAAGCTGGCGGTAGCGGGCATTGACCTTCTCCATTTCCTGAAGCTGCTCCTCAGTATATATTTCCCAAAGACTTTTTTCTCTTGCCATAGATGTTCTCCTTTTCGTGTTTATCGTTTGTTTGAATGATCCACTGACATTATACGCCAAAAAGAGGGAAAACGCCGCTAAAATTCCCCGGGCAGGCGCAGGATAACAGGAAGTTGTTTTTTGCAGCCGTATGGGATATCATGATAGAAAGAATCAAGAATAATCAGACAAATCAAATCGGAGAAGAGGAGGGCCAATCATGAGAAAAATGACAACAGCGCTTCTTGCGGCAATCCTTTGCCTGGGCATGATCCTGCCGGCAGGTCCAGCCTTTGCGGCGGGAAAGACAGCCTATCTTCCCTCTAAGTTCATCTACAAAAGCGACTACACCTGGTATGATAAGTACGTGTGGAACTCTCAGGGCGGCCTGGAGAAAGAGATCCTGGGCGTAAGCGGCCAGGGGGACAGCGAGGAGTTCACGACGGAGAACACCTATTATCCCTCCGGCAAGGTGGAGTCCCAGAGTCGGTTCCACCAGGGGGAGCGGTTTGAGACTTTGTATTTTACAAAGGCTGGGAAGCTGAAGAAAAAGATCCTCGGAACAGATGACAGCGCGGTCAGAACGGTTACGACCTATAAGTACAATAAACGGGGTTACCTGCACGCGGAGTACATGACTTCGACGCGGGTGGACGGAGAAAAAAGCAGAGTCCGGATCCTCCATAAGTACAAATACCATTCCAACGGGAAGCCGTCCAGAGATACTTACTGGGTACAGGTGAGAGCAAAGGGAAAATGGCAGAAGCACGGGATGAAGACGGTGGTCCTGATCAATGGGAAAGGCTACGCGACAGAACTGCGCACCTATGTGTGGAACGCCAGGAAGAAGCATTATTTTCGGAGAGCGACTGAGAAGTGCAGGTATACATATAACAAGCAGGGTCTTCCGGTCAAGGTCGTGATCAAAAACGGAGGAGATGTGACCAAGGTCCTGATCCGTTATTCGAAGGTCAGGGCGACAAAGATCGAGTTTCGCCGGGTATTGAACAACGTAGGGCGGCTGGCTTATTAGCAGTCTGTTTGGAGTACGTCCCCGGGGGAAAAGGTCCTGCGAAATTGGCAGGAATCTCTTGCAAAACATATAAAATGGGCGCAAAAAAAACACGAGTGGTAGCTTTTTTCTACTTTATGCCACCTCCAGAAGCGCTCTTGAGAGCTGGGGTTGAGATTAAACCAGAGGTTTCGTTTTAGGGAGGGTGATGGTATGAGCAATATGAGGACTCTTATAAGCCTCGCAGCGATTTTATTGGTAATTTCAATGCTGACCACCTGCAGTAAGGATGGAGATACTGATAATAATACTGTGATGCAGGAGATTGATTGTTTTGGAGTCTATGCACAGATTCCACGGAAGTGGAGGAATACGGTTCAATATACTGACTACCTGTATTACGAATCTGACACAACCGGGGAAGGAATCGGGTTTGAGAGACATGAGGCAGATAAGGAAGAATACAAGGAGTGGGAGAAACAGGTTATTGAGACCTTAGAGGGAGAGGAGGATCTGGAGCATATTGAACTTACAAAAGAGGTCGTAGATGGAAGGACTGTTGACCGTTTGGATTATGAGAAACACGATAAAGCCACGGGTAAAAAATACTATTGTGCATCTCTAAGGGTCAAACTGGAGGATGATCTGATTGATATATTTTATATTTCTGCAGAAGATCCCCATGTGGAGACCTTTGAGAAGATAGTGGAGACGATTAGAATCAATGAAAGAGATGCTGATGGAATTACCATATATTAATCGCCTGTTTTGAGTGTAGTCCCAGGGAAAGGGTCTGTGCAGAATTGCAGGAATCTCTTGCAAAAGAAGCTCTGTAAGCTTAAAATAGGAATGTTAAAACAGTGATACTTATGAAGGAGGGAAATGAAAGAGATCACTGTTAGCGCCGGGCCCCGAAAGAGGTGACGAGGTTGGCAGCTATCGAAAGATTCGGCGGATGCTGTCACGGCTTTTCCATAAGAGAACGCGTGGGATGTGGGTCGTAAGAGAGAAAGCAAAAAACGGAATCAAAACCGTAACAGAGGTTCTCCCGACACGATACTATTAAGAAAAAAACCAAGGAGATAAATAGATATGAGAGTAGTAATTCAGGAAAACTATGACAATATGTGCAAGTGGGCGGCGGATTATATCGCTGACAAGATCAGAAACCATAAGGAAGACAGACCTTTCGTGCTGGGTCTTCCGACAGGTTCCTCCCCGATCGGCGTGTATAAGGAACTGGCCAGAATGAACCAGGCCGGCGAGCTGAGCTTTGCCAACGTGGTCACCTTCAACATGGACGAGTATCTGGGTCTTCCCCACGAGCACGACCAGTCCTACTGGTACTTCATGCATGACAATTTCTTCGATCACCTGGTCGACATGAAGCCGGAGAACATCAACATCCTGAACGGCATGACCGATGATCCGGAAGGGGAGTGCGCCCGCTACGAAGAGAAGATCGCCAGCTACGGCGGCATCGACCTGTTCATGGGCGGCATCGGCGTTGACGGCCACATCGCTTTCAACGAGCCTTACACCAGCCTTTGCTCCAGGACCGGCGTACGGAATCTGACCACGGATACCAGGATCGTCAACTCCCGTTTCTTCGGCAACGATCCGGAAGCAGTTCCGTCCCAGGCCCTGTCCGTCGGCGTCGGCACAGTTACCGATTCCAAGGAAGTTCTGATCCTGATCAACGGCCACAACAAGGCCCGGGCTCTGGCGGAGACCGTCGAGGGAAGTGTCAGCCACAAGTGGACCTGCTCTGCCCTGCAGATGCACAACGGCGCCATCATCGCCTGCGATGAGGCTGCCTGCGGAGAGCTGACCGTTGACACTTATAAATATTTCCTCGACATCGAGAAGAAAGAGAGAATCTAAATGTATACGATAAAAGACCTTTACGATCTTGACCATACACTGGCGGCGGATTATCTGTCTCAGTTCACCTACCCCTGGGAAGCCCTCAAAGGGATCAAGGAGATGATCCTGGAGCTGGGACCGACCCTGGGTGATGACTACGAGGAAGTGCAGCCTCAGGTCTGGGTCCATAAGACAGCTAATGTTTTCCCGTCCGCTTATCTGGGCGCGCCCTGCATCATCGGACCGGGAACCGAAGTCCGGCACGGAGCTTTCATCCGCAGCGCGGCCCTGGTCGGCGCGGACTGTGTCGTCGGAAACTCTGTTGAACTGAAGAACGTCATCCTGTTCGACCATGTGCAGACGCCCCATTACAATTACGTGGGCGACTCCATCCTGGGCTATTACAGCCATATGGGCGCCGGCAGCATCACCTCCAATGTGAAGTCCGACAAGAAGAATGTCATCGTTCACAACGGAACGGAGCAGATCGAGACCGGCCTGCGCAAGTTCGGCGCCATGCTGGGGGACCACGTGGAAGTGGGCTGCAACGCCGTCTGCAATCCGGGAACGGTCATCGGCCGCTGGTGCAATGTCTATCCGACCTCCTGCGTCAGGGGAGTGGTTCCCGAGAACAGCATCTGGAAGGATAACGGCGAGGTCATTCACAAGGAGGAGAGATAAATGGGCAAATATTTTGGAACGGATGGATTCCGGGGAGAAGCGAACCAGACGCTGATGTACGATCACGCCATCAAGATCGGCCGTTTCCTGGGCTGGTACTACGGCGCCAACCAGGGCAAGAAGGCCAAGATCGTCATCGGCAAGGACACCCGCAGATCCAGCTACATGTTTGAGTACGCCCTCTGCACCGGCCTGATGGCCAGCGGAGCGGACGCTTATATCATGCACGTCACGACGACTCCGTCCGTCGCGTACATCACGAGGGTAGACGAGTTCGACTGCGGGATCATGATCTCCGCCTCCCACAATCCCTACTATGACAACGGCATCAAGCTGCTGAACGGAGACGGGGAGAAGATGGATGAAGAGACCATCCTCAAGGTCGAGGACTATATCGACGGCAAGCTGGAGATCCCGGCGGCCGGACGTGAGGATATCGGCCGGACGGTCGACTACGTCAACGGAAGAAACCGCTACATCGGCCATCTGATCAGCATGAGCAAATACGGCTTCAAGGGCAAGAGAGTCGGTCTGGATGTGGCCAACGGCGCGGCATGGCAGATCGCCAAAAGCGTTTTTGAGGCTCTGGGTGCAAGGACCTATGTCATCAACGATGAGCCCAACGGATACAACATCAACACAGACTGCGGCTCCACCCACATCGAGCATCTGCAAAAGCTGGTGCTGGACAAGGAACTGGATGTCGGCTTCGCCTACGACGGAGACGCTGACCGCTGCCTGGCAGTGGATGAGAAGGGGAACGTCATTACCGGAGACCACATCATCTACCTGTACGGCCTGTACATGAAGGAGCGGGGCAAGCTCATCAACAACAAGGTCGTTACGACGGTCATGAGCAACTACGGCCTCTTCAAGGCCCTGGACCGGGTCGGCATCGAATACGACCGGACCAAGGTCGGCGACAAGTACGTTTATGAGAATATGGTCGAGACCGGAAACCGGATCGGCGGCGAACAGTCCGGCCACATCATCTTCTCCAAATATGAGACCACCGGCGACGGTATCCTGACCAGCCTGAAGATCATGGAAGCCATGCTGGCCAAGGAGAAACCGCTGAGCGAACTGGCGGCTCCGGTCATCTTCTATCCTCAGGTCCTGAAGAACGTCAGGGTCAAGAGCAAGCCGGACGCTCAGAACGATCCGGATGTCCAGGCGGCTGTCCAGAAGGTCACCGATGAACTGGGCGACACCGGCCGCATCCTGGTACGGGAATCCGGTACTGAACCGGTCATCCGTGTCATGGTTGAAGCGGATACGGAGGAGATCTGCGAGAAGCATGTAGACGCAGTGATCGAAGTGATCACCGCCAAGGGACACAGGGCATAAGTCCTCGGAGCAAGGAGCCAGGAAGGGAGAAACATCATGGGCAGAGGAGACGTGGTACTGACCAGAGACAACCGGGAATTCATCCGGCAGGATTGCCTGCGGGATGCCCTGATCTATGAGATCGTGGACCTGGAGTGGTCCATGATGCAGGATATGCGCAGCGCACAGGGCCGGGCCCTGGATGAATCGGAGTTTGAGGCTTTTTATCAGGTGCGCTACAGTCAGCACTCCGCCATGAACTCGGATACGGTCGGGCTCTATAAACAGGACCTGATGGTCGCCACCCATACCGGCCGGAATCTGATGGCGGAGAAGTATGCCTATATGAAGGATCAGACCCAGATGCCGGCTGATCCAATGGTGACGTCTCTGATCGCTCAGATCCAGCCTCTGATGGTAGCCTCTCATGAGAAATTCGCTCAGTCCTATCCGGCCCTGGCCGGAGCGGGCCGGGCCTTCGATCCCGATGAGAATACGGTCCCGGTGGAGGTCTACATCACCAGCGAGCTGGTGGGCAAGTCGGACACGACCCTGCAGATGATCCTGCGGGACATCCGCCTGAACCCGGATTACATCGAGGATATCTTCAGAGTCTTCGTCAGCTTCTTCGGCCAGGATTCCCTGGACAAGGCGGAGGTGCTGAC
>CAMOZS010000103.1 GCA_946631075.1 uncultured Bacillota bacterium
AGAACCTGCTGGTCCAGGGCGGAAACATCGCTGGATTCGAGAAGGTTGCTGCTGCAATGATGGAACAGGGTCTTGTATAAGTCATCTGACAATACATCAAACTGAATCAAAGCCCCGCCTCACGGCGGGGCTTTTTCGTGGGCCGCCGTAGGCGGCCTTTTCAATTTGAGCCGCCCGCAGGCGGCTGGTCGGGGCCGCCCCTTCGCCCGGGCCGGAAGTCTTGGGCCGCCGTGACCCGGCGGCCCGCCTTCAAGAATGCTGCCAGGTTGACCCCTGTCCGGGCCCCCTGATTCGGGCCCATTTCTGCCAGATATTGCCATCTCTGTACAAAACCCAGAAAGCGGCTATCATATGTACAAAATTTTTTCGGGATTTTGTACATAAATGCGAAACCGGGGCTACTATGTACAAGGATTTCCCGGTCAAGACTCTTCTGCCTGTCTGAGCAGAGTCAATAGTTTACCATAACATGCTCATAATACATGTATTTATTGACTCCCAATGATGTCCACATTTTGGTCCTTGTACAAATGGCCTCCGAATCCCTGAATTTGTACAAAACTATTGAAATTCTTTGTACACGACTGCCTTGGTTTCGGATTTTTGTACAAAAAGGCCGCGGCCCGCCCCAGCCTTTGCATAAAAAAACTCCCGGTGACCCGGGAGTTTTGTTTCGTCTGTACTGACGCACAGTTCAAATCTCATCGATGAAATTTGACGAGGTTCATGTGGGCAGATCCCCCGCCGCACATCATAGTCGTCAGGCTTAAACGATCTTGATCTTGATCTTCTTCTTCTGCTTAGCAGTCATGCTCTTCAGCAGCAGCTTCTTGATCTTCTTAGCCTTGGCCTTACCACCGACCTTGCTCTTCTGGATCTTGATCAGTTTCAGCTTCGGTGCGCCATTGAACGCGCCCTTCTGTACCTTGGTCAGGTACTTGTCCTTGATAACGACCTTGGTCAGCTTCTTGCAGCCCTTGAAGGCATTCTTCTTGATTGTCGTGATCTTGCATGTTGTACCTTCATGTGAGATCGTGGACGGAACTGCCTTGGTCTTTACTGTCTTCTTGTACAGCGACTTAAGCGCAGCAGTACCGGTTGTAGCGTTAGCCGGAATATTGTAGGAATAATTACCGTTATCCGAACCCTTCTCGATACCGGACTGCGGAGACGGCTTGGTTGCTGCGAATGTTGCTGAGAACGAGAAGACCAGCATGCATGTAGCTGCCAGTACGATCGCCAGAACTCTCTTGAATCCATTGTTGCCCATTGGTTATTTCACCTCCTTTCGGTCTATAGTTACTTATATAGTAACCTAGTGGAATCCCCATCCAGGTAACCACCTTAATTATAATACCACCTTTTTGAAAATTCAATACTATTATCCTTCTGAATAGTACTGATCATTGTAGTACTTTTTGCCGTAATACTTGTGGTAGTAGCCGCTTCCGTTTCCGCCGACCCGGTTCAGGACGATGCCCAGGACCTGGCAGCCGGCGCGTTCGATCTGCCGGATGGACCGGCGGACGATCGCCCGGGAGGTCACCCCACCCCGTACGCAAAGCAGCGCTCCGTCACAGGCATTGCCGATCAGTTCACCGTCGGAAACCAGTCCCAGGGGCGGAACATCGACAAAGACATATCTATAGTGCTCTTCCATGTATTTCATCATTTCGCCGAACTTACGGCTTTCCAGCAGCATGGACGGATTGATGACGTTGTCCACATTGGGCAGGATATCTCCATGCTCCATAAATGTGTGGAGGATCATATTCTCTACAGGTTCGTTGCCAGACAGGAAGTGGGTCATGCCCTTCAGTTCCTTGCCGTCTTCCCTCTCCATCTGATACTTGGGGACCAGATTGGATTTTCTCATGTCAAGGTCCAGAAGGATTGAGGGTTCTCCGCTTATAGCCATCTGTTTCCACAGATTCATGGCGACGAAGGATTTACCTTCATTGGGCTCGGAGCTGACGATCATGATCTTCTTGACATCGCCTCCCAGGAAGCTGATGTTGATCCTCAGACGGTTGATGGCCTCCTCCATGGAATATGGCAGAATCGGCTCCACACCGAATTTGACCTTGCCGCTGAAAATGGCGGGCTTTTCCGGCGCGGCCGGGGCCTTGGTTTCTGCAGGCTTGGCGGCTGCAGCCGGAGCCACAGACTTCACCGTTTCCGCAGTTTTCTCCACCGCCGGTTTCTCGATCAAGGGTTTCTTCTCTTCAACTGGTTTCTCAGCCACAGGCTCCTCCGCTTCCACCGGCCTCTCAACCGCAGACTTCTCCACTGCAGCTTTCTCCACCACGGGTTTCTTCTCTTCAACGGGCTTCTCAGCCGCAGCTTTCTCCTCCACCGGTTTCTTCACTTCCGCCGGTTTCACTTCCGCCGCCTTCTCCGCCGCGGGCTTTTTCACCTCAGCTTTCTGTTCCGCCTTCTCCCCCGGTCTCATTTCCACCACTTCCGGTGTTTCGGGGAAGGCGACCGATACTCCGCGGGCGTCATCCAGGCGAAAACGCAATTCGTCGATCGCTCCCTTGATGTCCTGGCTCTCAGTGAAACGTCCAGCCTTTGTGCCTGTATCAGTTAAGGTAATTCTTTCCATTCTTCTTTTTGCCCTTTCCGAAACGTCTTCTCCGATGCACCTTCTCCGACTCTGTGTTCTGGAAGCCGTCAAGCTTGCCTTCCGGGATCACTGTCAGCGGCATGACGCCGAAGTGCTTCTCCACATCCTCCGCCGACTTGAGCGTGTCGTCCATCAGGTACATGACCGTCAGGACCGCCAGCGTCAGAAGCAGCATGAGCAAAGCGCCGATCATGACATTCTTGGTCAGGGACGGCGAGCTCTTGTGGGTCGGCAGGATTGCCTCCTCCGCGATGTTCGGCTTGGGAGCATCCATCAGCTTGGGCAGAGTTTCCTCCGCCTTGACCGCAAGGTCATTGGATATCAGCATGGCCTCCTCAGGATCAGGGCTGGTCACCGAGATCTTGATGATCCGGGTATCCGCCACCACCGACAGATTCAGCATGCCCAGCATCTCCTCGTAAGTATAGTCCAGGCCCTCGCTCTGGATCACGCTGTCGATGATCGGCCGGGTCTTGATCAGCTCGATGTAGTCATTGGAAATGGACTCACCGATGTTCAGGTCCGTCAGGTCGACCACAGAACCGCTGGACGAGGAAACCATATACATGGTCGACGTAGCGGTGTACTTGGGCGTGATCAGAAACTGGGTAGCGAGGCCGGCGATCAGCGCGCCGACAATAAACGCCGCGATGATCCAGACGATCTTGGATCTGTAGTAATAGAACAGATCCAGAAGATCGATTTCGATTTCTTCTCTTTCTTGTTCGTTTGCGTTGATTTCAGGTGACTGCGTCATTCATCTTCTCCTGTATCCGGGTAAATATGGTCTTCATCGATCCCGCAGAGCTTGACCAGCGCCTCCGCGATGGATGCTTCATCCGCGTAAAACTCTTCATGCTCCAGACCGTCATTCAGAGTCTTACCAGTCTTTGTTTCGCCGTCGATGGTCATGATCCCAAGGTCCTTACCCTTGTACATCTCATTGGCCATGACCGATATCCGGTTCTCCGAAATATCGGTGACCGCGCCGGACTGCAGCGACTCCCAAAGCTCATTGACGAAGTTCGGGTCTTCTCCGATCATGGTCCGGACCTTCTCCTTATACTTCTCCATGTAGGTCAGCTGCCGGTGCAGCCGCTCCTCATTGGTTCCCTCGCCGACCTCCATACGGCCCCGCACATAGGTCTCCGCCTGAGCATCGGAAAGCAGCAGTGTTGCTCCCTTGGTCATCGCCGGATCAACAGCGGAGAAGTCTTCGTCCAGAGTGAGCTCCACACCGCCGACCGCGTGGTTCAGCTTGCCGATATCGCTCATGTGTATGGAATAGAATCCGTCGATCGGCAGCTCTCCCAGCAGAGTGGACACGCAGAACACACTGTTGTAGCAGCCTACCGTCGGATTATTGCCGTACCAGCTGGCCGTACAGATCTGCTCGTAGTTCTCGCCTTCACCGTTGCCGTCAGGCCCGATGTAGGGAACGTCGACCATGGTGTTCCGGTCGATCTGCAGATATCCGTGAGTCCCGGCGGTCTTATCCATGATATACAAAAGCAGGAAGTCGGACATGGGTCCCCTGTACTTATCGGTACCCTCTGCCTCGACATTGCCGCTGTCATCGGTGCCGATCAGCAGGTAAGCCTCGAACTTATCCGTTATCTCGTATTCTGTCTCGTTGAGGTAGATGATGATCCCCTCATCCGAGCTGATGTCATAGTCAGCGATCTCTTCGTCCAGGGCATTCTCCAGCATGTGCACGACGAACCCGAAGGCCACGATGGCGATGACCGCGACGATGAGCCAAAGAATGACTTTTCTTTTACTCTGTCTTACCATATTTCAATGCTCCCAAAAGCAATTCCTCTGCTGTCCGGTCGGCTGTCTCCAGTGCTCCCTCTCCCAGCTTGCGCCGGATGACCTGTCTGGCTTCATCCAGATTCGGCCGCCGGCTGGTCAGATTATGGCAGTCGCTTCCCAGCAGGAACCGGTCATGCTCCCGCAAAATCTGCAGACACATTTTCCTCCGCCTGCGGTCTTTGATAAAACTGCCCCCGTTGACCTGTATGGTCAGAGGCAGATCCATCACCTGCCGCCAGATCCGCTGGTCCTTCTGAAACTGTGGATACCTCTCCACGTGAGCCAGCACGACCCGCAGCTTCTGCCGCTGGATGACCTCGGTGATCTCCCTCAGCACGCTCTCCGTCCACTGAACGAAAGGCATCTCGATCAGGATCACATCCGTGCCCTCGATGCAAAGGGAAGGCAGTTTTTCCGCCCGCCCCATGCCCGGGAAGAAGTAGACCTCCGCTCCCACGCAAAGGCTGGGCAGTCCCCGCCGGCCCGAATCTGCGTAGCCCGGCGCAGCCCCTTCCGCAGTCCCGTCCGATGATGATCCGTCCAGCACCGACTTCAGAGCTCCTTGCCGCCGTTCAAGAAACTGCTCCACAGAAAAACGATCAGCATAAAAATGAGGAGTCGCCACAACGCAATCCACATTCTGCTGACTTTCTTCCTGTAACAGTCCTCCGGTTTCCTCCAGATCCCGGCTGCCGTCGTCTATGCCCGGCAGTACGTGTGTATGAAAATCGATCAAATGATCCGCATACTCGACATTCATGGATTCATTATACACGGATATAATGTTCTTGTCACGGTGTATTTAGGGCGCCCAGCGAAACATTTTTGCTTTCTTTGCCAGCCCCTCACTGCAGCGCCTTCACGGCCCCGTACTCCGCCTGATCCGGCTCGAACTGCTCACCCTCAAGCAGCTCTTTGATCTTGAGCTGGGACTGGACCCCCTCCCGTTCCATCGTCTCCGCCCGGAGCAAAGCCTGGTGGAACCAGTCGGCCTGATAGACCCCGATTGCATACTCGGTGTCTTCCTGCGTGTAGCCGATTTCCTCCATCTTGGTCATGAATGCGGCCTGGGAAAGCCCGTTGGAACTACTCAGGATCTCATTGGTGTCTTTGATGGCCTCGATCTTAGTCTCATCATCCGTGACCACCTGGTTCCGGATGTCCTCTGCCGTCCTCAGCTTGTCTGACCTTCTCAGATCCATCTGCCAGGAAGTGAGGGTCTCCAGGACGGCCATCCCAAAGGCTGTGTCATCTGCGCCGGCTTTTGTCTCGAAGTAGATCGTGTAAAGTCTGGGGTATCCGTCTTCATACCTCCGCTCGGAATCAACGAAGGACATCAGGGATCCCTTGTCACCGTTATCCCTGGTGTAGCCCATCCGGATCATGGGAAGAAATTCTCCATCCATCATATAACCCTGCTCGCTGAATTCGACGGTCATGTCATCTTCCGTCAGTTCCTTTTCCACGTAGAGGGCGTCCGCCTGGCTGACCAGGTCCGGCACATTCCCCATGCCGTCATCGGGATCCGCGATCGAGGTCACCTTGATCATTTCGTCGCCTTCGGCGCCGCCCCGGTACATGCAGACTTCCTCATCTGTGATGGAAGCAGGATCCACTTCCATGCCATCCGGGATCATGAACTCGATCCCATAAAACTCTATATTCTGCCCCTTGATATAGACATGCTCCGCCAACTGGACACTTGACTTGTCC
>CAMOZS010000104.1 GCA_946631075.1 uncultured Bacillota bacterium
CAGGAACGTGCTCGTCATCTCCCTTGAGGACCGGCAGGTGGCAGTAGGTGTTGGGTGCGTAGGTATCCGGCATCCAGTCGAACAACTGCTTGGCGTCCGGAGCGACCGCTTCCAGGAAGTTCATGTACTCTTCCAGAGGCTCGATCTCGACCTTGACTGTGTCAGCCGCTGCCTTGGCGTGATCTCTCGTGTCCGCGACCACCAGAGCGACGACGTCGCCGTACCATGTGATCTCATCTTCCGCCAGGATGTGGTGGTGCTCCTGCAGCTCTACTGTTCTCTCGGAGAATCCGAAAGCCATGAAGTAGTTCTTGCAGCCCAGCGCCTTGACGTCCTTGGCTGTGATGACCTTCACGACGCCCGGCATCTTCTCGGCTTCTTCGAAGTCGATCTTCTTGATCTTGGCGTGGTGAGCGATCCTGGGCATGACCATTTCGACCTTCAGGGTCTCTGCCGGCATGTGCAGCTCGATATCATCACCGTAGTCACATACACCGCAGGCCTTGGGCAGGGCGTTGGGTCTCTCCAGCGGCTTGCCGTAGAAGTTGCCGATGTCCTTCTTCCAGTCGTATCTGTAGTCTTCGACTGTCTTCTCGCCTCTCATGATCGCGGCTGCCGCCATGACAGCGTCGACGATCTGCTTGTAGCCTGTGCAGCGGCAGACGTTGCGGTGCTTCTGGAACCAGTCTCTGACGTCTTCTCTGGTCGGATCCGGATTCTCCTGCAAAAGCTGGTAAGCCGACACGATGAAGCCGGGTACGCAGAATCCGCACTGGACAGCGCCCAGAGCGACCCACATGGACTGGAGCGGGTGAGGATAGTTCACGCTGCCCAGACCTTCGATGGTGGTGATCTTCTGGTACTCTTCCATCTTGGACATCTTCTGCATGCAGGAGCGGACGACCTTGCCGTCAACGATCACAGAACAGGCTCCGCAGGCACCCATGCCGCAGCCGACCTTGGTTCCGGTCAGACCGATGCGACGCAAAACATCTGCCAGGGTATCCTTGGCAGGGTCACAGATGAACATCCGGTCAGCGCCGTTGATGTTCAACGTCATCTTTTTTAAATTCATTTTTTCCTCCGTAATTGATTACTACTTTTGGACTATAACGTTTTGCTTGCTTGATTAGAATACAAAATTCTGACAATATTTTATCAGTAAAGACGGATTTGTGTCAAGAAAAGGCAGGGGCCCCTGCGGGACTAGTTTGCCGGGATTCGGGAACTATCGTGCCAACTGAAAAAAAGGATGTTTGCGGGGAAACATTCAAGGGCTCGGCGAGCAGACTCCGGCCTCAGAAGCCGTAAAACATCCCCTCGATCCGGTCGACCAGCCGGCGGATCATCCGGCTGTCCGTGCCGAAGTTCTGATCGTCGCTGGTAGCGAAGTAGTTCCTGCCGAGGACAAAGTCGCCCTGAAGATACCAGTGGCATCGCTCCCCGAAATCAATGGCATAGGCCAGATCACCCAGCCGGCCCAGGTGCTCGATGATGATAAATGTGCCGTCAAAGCACTGGATCAGAAAATCCGGGCAGAGGATCTTCTCGTTACCGTCTTTATCCCGGAAGACCATCTTGCAGTCGCAGCGAAACAGGATCCCCCGCTCCTGGAGCAGGTTGTACCAGATGCACTCTCCCTTGGACCGAAGGCGGGTCCCGTCCTTGGCATAGTTCTCTGAGGCGGGAAAGGGGTAGGTATTTCGTTCGTATGGGGCCTGGGTCCAGGCCAGAAGTTCGGCATAGCGCCGGTCGAAGTTGTTGTTTCTGGCAACCTGGCGGTAGTCTCTGGACATACTGGAAACTACGCTGTCAAAGTCGTAGGGCAGGTATTGATCCTGCAGCCGCGCGAGGAGTTTCTGATCATGCCGCAGCCGCTCCAGCCTTTGCGCCCGGAAGCGGGCCCCGAAGAGGGCCTGGACCGGAGCAGAATCAGGCAGTCCGAGGTAAACATTCCGCTCTCGCTTACCTTTCTGCTGCCAGCGCTCGTAGGCATAGGTGCGGGAGCCCCTGCGCTGGAGGTGGAGGTGGCCGCGCCCCTGCAGCTCAGAAGGCGGGCTCAGTTCGATGAGCCTCAGAATTCGCTTCTGTTCGGTTTTTATGGCTTCGGTGAAGGAATCAGTCATGGCGTACATATCCTCTCTGAAATCGGCGATGATAGCTTATGTTCCTTTTGCTGTGATAATCTGGGCCTAAAGGGTCATTAGTAATGTGAATAAGGGGGCACAGCTCCTGGCTTTGTCCTCACGGCTTGCCCCTTATTTGTCTCTTGGCTGGTCCGATAGGGCCACAGGTTATCAGGAAAAGGGGCATGGCCTCGATTCGGCCTCTTCCAGGACCTCTGCAAAGGCTGGACCAGACACCCATATACTAACTTAAATGTTAATAAATGTCAATTCAAGGCATTGAAGAAGCCTGTCTGGGCACTTTTTTATCCGAAATCAAGCAAGCAAAACGAATTTAAAAAAGATGAACTTCTTTAGAATCGAAAAGATTTCAAAATAAAAAAGTGCGCAGGCAGGCCTCCAGTAATCAATTACTGTCAGGAGTCTCCTTCGCACAATGGCAGGCGGGAGGATCGCTCGCCCCACCCTATCGCCCTCACCGGCAGCGGGTGTCGCATGAGGGTCGGAGTGATTCTGTTGTTGTGCCTATATTTTAATTGCTGGCCGGACGGTTTGTCAATCATAACTTCCCGAATCGCCCTTTATCTGTTAAACTGAAGTGGCACAAAGGAGGGCAAAAGCATAGATGAAGTATCTGATCTTAGGCAGCGGTATTGCGGCAATGGCAGCGGCGGAGGCGATCCGCGAAAGAGATAAGGAGGCGGAGATCCGCATGATATCCGCGGAGAGGGAGCTGTGTTTCAACCGGCCCATGCTGATCGGGGAGTTCGCTCTGGACGGATCCGGGGCGGCCCTGTTCGAGAAGCAGCAGGACTGGCCGGCCCAGTTCAACGTGGACGTGAAGCTGGGCTGCCGGGCGGAGGCCATCGACCGGGAGGCGAAAACGGTCCGGCTGGCGGTCCCTGACGGCAGGGACGGAAGCCTTACCGCTGCAGAGCCCTACGACAAACTGATCTATGCTCTCGGGGCTGAGGTCAGGATCCCGCCCATCCCCGGCGCGGACGGAGACAATGTTTATGTGGTCCGCACCAGAGAGGATATGAAGGAGATCCGGGCCGCGATGAAGTCCGCCCGCAGCGCTGTCGTGATCGGCGGCGGCATGCTGGGCCTTGAGGACGCCTGGGCCATGCGGGAGCAAAAGCTGGACGTTGCCATCGTTGAGCAAAAGCAGCGGGTCGCCTTCGGTCAGATCGACCAGTCCGCAGGAAACCTGATGAAGAAGCGGATCGAACGGATGGGGGTGCCTGTCTACGTGAACGCCTCTGTGACCGAGATCGGGGACGGATACGTGAGCTTTCGCCAGGAGATATCCGCGAATGCCCTTCCGGCCGAGGCAGAGGAGGCCGGGGCGGAGGTCGACCTGGTCACGATCCCGGCGGATCTGGTGATCCTGTCCACCGGGGTCACACCCAACAGCAGGCTGGGCGCGGAAGCCGGCCTGGAAATCACCGGACGCGGCCCGAAAGAAGGCGCGGAGTCTGAAGTCTGCGGCGGATGCGGCGCTTGCTGCGGCCAGCAGGCGGATGAGGGCTGCGGCCTGCAGGCAGGCCCCTGCTGGATCGCCGTTGACCAGTACTGCCGGACCAGCGATCCGGACATCTTCGCCGCGGGAGACTGCGCCGCGGTGAACGGAAGAAACGATGCCATCTGGGATGAGGCCCGGGAGATGGGACGGGTGGCCGGAGCCAATGCGGCCCGGGCGGCCGCCGGATCCGCGGCCGAAGCAGACGCGGCCCGGTCCGCGAAAAAGGATAACATTGGTCAGGTGGTACAAACGTACTCCCCGGAAGTACAGACGTACTACCCTGAAGAAGAGGAAATATACCGGCCCGTGACGGCGGAGCACATCTTCACCGGATTCGACACGGAGGTGTTCACCATGGCGGACAGCTCCGGCGCGGGGACCGACGGAGTCTATATTCGTCACGCCGACGTGGAGATCTTCGACTATCAGAGGGAGCGGTACATCCGGGTCTCTCTGCAGGACGGGATCATAGCCGGGATCCTGCTGATCAACGCATCTGAGCTGGCCCCGGATCTGATGGACGCCTATCACAGGGGAGCAGGCGAAGAAGAAGCCCGGCAGATCATCCAGCGCTGGAAGGACAGCCACGAAGTCGACTTCAAGCCGGCAGCTCCATTCCGGCACCGGTAAGATCTTGACAAATCAATCAGGTTGGATAAACAACATAGTAAGCCGGAAATCGTTGTAATAACAACCCCAACCATGTATAATAATTTTATCAATTGAATATGAAGCCTTTTCGACCTGGAAGGCCTACGGACCGCGGCGGCGGTCTATGGCCCATAGGCGATCAGGGTATGGCGGGAAACGGCCATGCCTCCCACCCTTGGAAAGAAAAGCGACACGAGTTTTACTTGCAGGGCGTGCTCTGCGGGGATCATGCGGCAAACGTCGGTTTCCTTTCGGAAGCCGATTTTTTAGCCTCTCGTTTATTTGGCGGCTTTCTTTCGGTGTGGAAAAAGGATGAAGTAAACACATCGGAGGGCCCGGTGTGTTTTTGTTAGGGGAAGGGAATCATTGAAGAAGAAAGTATCGAACAAGTTCATAACGGTTCTGGCGGCCATGGCCCTGGCTTTTGCGATCGCAGGGATCCAGACATGGGACCAGCCAGCCTTTGCAGAAGAGGACAAGGCGGCATTGGATGTTTACGCCGATGACCAGCGGATCGCCTCATTTTCCATGGCGGAACTTGAGCAGATCGCTAAGGATGAAGGCAGCAGGTCCTATACTTTTTCCTGCTTCAATACCTATCCGACGCCGGCGACCTTTAAGGATGTCGAGGGACCGACAGTTGAGGGCGTCCTGGAGGCGGCTCTCGGGCAGCCGGACCTGGACAGCATCGAAGGCGGCCAGCTGATCACCTTCAGCGCCAACGACGGGGTGGAGGAATCCTTCCTGAAGGAGCAGCTCTTTGCGGACCGCTACTATTATCCCGATTTTGAGAAGATCGTAGAGAAGTCAGGCCAGCGGACCGTAGGATACCGCGGCAAGGCGGTACAGACAGAGGCCATGCAGGGGGCAGTGAAGGTCCCCGCGGTCATCAGTCTCAAAGAGGACGGGAACAGTTACGGCGAAGGCGGAAACTATGACGTCGGCAGGCTCCTGTTTGGCCAGATCTCGCCCTCGGAGCAGAACCATTCTGTCTTCGTGAAACAGCTGGCAACGGGAGATTACCCGGAGGGTCTGAGCCGGGCAAGAGGCAGGATCACGGTGTGGAGCCTCGACAAGAAGCCGACCGAGACCTGGAACGCCCTGACGCCTTCGGGCAGCGAAGAAGCTGTTTTCACAGGGGACCAGATCACCTTCGACCGGTCAGTCAACGCATCGCATACCGAGGGCGGCAGCCGTTACTGGATCCATTACACTCTGGACGGGACTGATCCGGCAAGGACCTCCCAGATGTATAACTTCAACAATAACTCTTTCGGAGCCCCATCAGAGAAGATCAATAAACCCCAGGTCGCTGCCCCGGGCCCGATGACGATCAGGACGATCGTGACCGGCTACGGCAAGCGCGACAGCGAAATCTCCAATCTCGTTTATCGCGGCTATGATCCGGTGGACGTGACCATTGCCGGAAACTCAGGCAGCCTGACTTACGATGGGCAGACACACACGGTCACCGGCTATGAGGTCACCTCCGGAGCAGACCTCGCGGAGGTGAGCCTGGCTCCGTCCATGCAGGCAGAAGTTTCCGCGGCCGATGCCGGAGAATACCCCATGGGCCTCGAGGAGTCCAGCTTTGATATTCAGTTAAAAGAGGCCTCCGAAACCAGCCGGCCCAGAGTGACGATCCGCGACGGCAGCCTGACCATACAGAAGGCGCCGCTGCAGGTAGTGACCCAGAATGGGAAGAAGGTCTATGATGGCAAGGCCCTTACCGCTCCGGGCCAGATCAGCGGCCTGATCGGAGAGGAGTCGG
>CAMOZS010000105.1 GCA_946631075.1 uncultured Bacillota bacterium
GATATCCGCGAAGGTCATATCCGCGTTGTTGAGCATGGTGAAGATGTCACCGGTAGCTCCGGTCACTTCGCCCATCTGGGCCATGATGGCTTCCTCGTTTCCGTCCAGGACATGGGCCTTGAGCCGGATGGCGTCCTTGAGAGCGAATTCGTAGACCCCAAGGTCCGGGGTATCCTTGAGATAGCCCAAAAGCTGGTCTTCGTCGGCCGCAAGAAGCTCCGGTGAGAAGAAGGACATGGCCGCGCTGACGTAGGCGATGACGGACATGCACTGATCGGACAGGGCCTGGTAGCGGCTGACCGAATTGTCCTCATCCCTGCGCATGTGGGCGTAGACGTAGATCTTCTCCAGTCTGCGCCAGATATCGTCCTTATCCTTGTAGGCGTCCGCCAGAGTCTGACCGCTTTCGGTCAGGCGACCGGCATAGCTTTCCCGGTACTGGTCGGCGGCAGTCCGGATGTCTGCCAGCTGTCCGTCCAGAACGGATTCATCGGGGATCATCGCCTCCAGATCCCACTGGTATTTCGGGTCCATTTCGCTTCTGTTTTTTGGTTGATCTTTCGCCATTTTGACGCCTCCTGATTGTTTACTTTATGATAATCGTATTGTATAATACTTTAGTTAATGATTCAATGACTGGAAGGAAATAAGTAGGCATGGACAACAGACCGATCGGGTTTTTTGATTCGGGGCTAGGAGGCCTCACCAGCATCCCATATCTGATGAACGCCCTCCCTCAGGAGAGGGTGATCTATTACGGCGATACAGCCAGGACTCCTTACGGATCCAAGGCGGTCACGACCATCCGCCGCTTCAGCAAGGAGATCACCGACTTCCTGGTGGAGAGCAATGTCAAGATGATCGTCATCGCCTGCAACACCATCAGTTCCACCTGCCTTGGCGAGCTGCGCCAGAGGCTGCCGGACATCCCGGTCGTGGGCATCATCACCCCGGCTGCCCAGGAAGTGGTGAGAAAGTGCACCACCAGCAGCAGGATCGGCGTCATCGGGACCAAGGTCACCATCGCTAGCCACGCCTACCGGAATTTCATCGAGGAGCTGAAGCCGGAGCTGTCCGTCTTCGAAACGGCCTGCCCAGCCTTTGTGCCTCTGATCGAAGAGGGGATCATCGACAACGAGATCATGGACATGACCATCCGTTATTATATGGACGATTTCGTCAATCAGAACCAGCTGGACACGGTGGTCCTGGGCTGCACCCATTATCCCCTGATCAAGGACAATATTTCCCGGATCTATCCCCAGCTGCAGATCATCAATCCATCGAGCGTGGTCATCGGCCAGATCGACCGGATCCTGACGGCCCGGGACATGCACGCCGAGAATTCGGATTTCACCAACGTGTTCTACGCCAGCGACCTGTCGGAGAACTTTGTAAATATGATCGACCATATCTTCGCCGATGTGGACGAGGACAAGAAGGTCAAATTCATGAACTTTGACCTGGAGAAGGAACGCAGGAATGGACTTTTATGAGCTTTTAGAATATCTGGATCTGGAGTCGGCGGCGGAGTTTGAGTACTTCGAGGCCATGGCCGACCTGATCGAAAGTGAAGAGGAAATAGAGCAGGAGGCGGTCTTCGCCCTGTTCGAGGGGGCCGACGAGACCATGATCCCGGAGCTTCTGGACGACTGGTTCGAGGATGTGCTGGAGGGGCTGCCGGAGGATTCCGGTGAGATCTTCTCCCTGATGCATCAGATCAAGATGACCCTGATCGGCCTGGCCCAGAACAGGGAAGACGAGAGCGACCTGCGCAGACTGGTGGACGAGTTCTGCCGTTTCCGCCGCTGGTACACCGAGGAGGCGGACGTGGAGCTGACCCCGGAGTATGGGGGCGCGCCGGTCCACCAGACCCTGAGGGACGCCATCACTACCTCCCGTATCCAAAGGCTGGGCGGGGACGCTTACCGCTTCTCCTTTGAGGATGCCCTGGATTACGAGCTGGACAGCTATACCATGTCCTTCGCCGAGCTTGCGGCAGCAGAGGATGACTACAATGACGGCACGATCATCTATCGGCCGGAGGATGAGGAAAATGACAACAAACTGCTTCAATAATACGATCAACAGTTCTGTGGTGGATACGCCCCAGGACATCGCCCTGTTCGATATCTTCGAGGGTTACGACCGGTTCGCTTTTCCCGGACCCATCTACCGGGTGACCGGAGGGCACGGTGGGGAGGCTCTTCTGATCTGCGGTAGCGAGAAGACGGCCCTCCTTGACTGCGGCATGGCCTACTGCGCCGAGGTGACCCTGGAGAATCTGATCAACCGTCTGTCCGCTCTGGGCAGGGACCGGCTGGACTATATCCTTCTGTCCCACTCCCACTATGACCACATCGGGGCTCTGCCCTGGATCCGGGAGGCTTTCCCGGGAGCTCAGGTCTGCGGGAGCCAGCACTGCGCGGATATCCTGAAACGGCCCGGAGCCCACGCTCTGATGAAGGAACTGGGGGAGCACGCCCTCCAGCTCTACGAGCCCGGGAGCACCAGGGAGATCCGGGTGGACAATCTGGCTGTGGACCGGGTGCTGGCCGACGGGGACCGGCTGAGCCTGGGGGCGGAGACCATCACAGCCTATGAGACCAAAGGCCACACCGACTGCTCCATGAGCTATCTTCTGGAGCCATTCTCCCTGCTCTTTACCAGTGAGAGCACCGGGATCATCGAGGGAAGGCCTGAAGGGACTCCGGACGGAAGGGGCTATATCCATACACCGGTGCTGAAGGATTTCAGCGACGCCCTTGCCTCGGCAGACAAGTGCCGCAGGATCGGCGCCAGCCACCTGTGCCTGCCTCATTTCGGCATGGTGCCGCCGGATATGCTGGAGGGATACTGGGATGATTTCGCCCAGGAATGCGAAAGCAAAATGGACTTTGCCCGGCAGCTTCGGGACGGCGGCCTGGACGAGGATACGATGCTGTCCCGCTACGCGGACCGGTACTGGACCGGTGTGAAACAGATGGAGCAGCCCAAGGAGGCCTTCATGCTGAATTCCAGGCACATATTGAGAGCGCTCCTGAAGGAGATCGATCGGAGGGATAAACATGGCATTTGATGCAGAAAAAGTCAAGAACGATATCGTACAGTGGATCAGAGACTGGTTCGAGGAGAACGGCAAAGGCTGTAAGGCCGTCATCGGGATCTCCGGAGGCAAGGACAGCTCGGTGGTCACGGCCCTTTGCGTCGAGGCTCTGGGTAAAGAGAATGTCTTCGGCGTCATGATGCCCAACGGCGAACAGTTCGACATCGATGTTTCCAAGGCCCTGGTGGAGCATCTTGGGATCGACTCGGTCATCTTCAACATCAAGGGAGCATACGACGGCGTGGTCACCGAGCTGATGGAGCATTTTGACCACTTCAGCGACCAGGCTAAGACCAACCTGCCGCCCCGCCTTCGGATGGCCGTCCTCTACGCCGTATCCCAGAATATAGGAGGCCGGGTGGCCAATACCTGTAACCTGTCTGAGGATTGGGTGGGCTACAATACCAAGTACGGCGACGGGGCAGGGGACTTCAGCCCCCTCTGCAGGCTGACCGTCCAGGAGGTCAAGGCAGTAGGCCGGGCCCTGGGCCTTCCATCCATGTTCGTGGACAAGGTGCCCATCGACGGACTGCAGGCCAAGACAGACGAGGATAATCTGGGCTTTACCTACGCGGTCCTGGACCGCTACATCCGTGAGGGGATCTGCGAGGATGAGGAGATCAAGGCAAACATCGACCGCAGACACGCGGCCAATCTGTTCAAGCTTAAGCCGATGCCCGCATTCGAATACACACCGGAGGATTAATCATGCGAAAAGAACTGATCGACCGAATCAATGAGCTGGCCCACAAGAAGAAGGCGGAAGGCCTGACCGAAGAAGAGAAACTGGAGCAGGCCGAGCTGAGGGCCGAATATCTGGCCGAATTCCGCAAGAACTTCCGGCGGCAGCTGGAAGACGTACGGTTCGTGGAGGACCTGACCGAAGCGGAGCTGGAAGAGATCGCAAGAGAGAAGAAACTGATGTAGATCAGGCCATCTTTTCATTATTTTTGCATTTCGTCTTGCATACTGTACCAAATAGGTATACTATACTGAATGAATAAAAAAGCAGGCTTTTCACCTGTCTGATAATATGTGAAAAGGAGAACAGTTATATTATGAGAGAAGTCTATCTGGACTATTCCGCGACGACTCCGGCCAAGGAGGAAGTCGTCCGCGAAATGATCCCGTACTACACAAAGCTTTACGGCAATCCGTCCAGCCTTTACGGACCGGGCCTTGAAGCGAAAGAGGGACTGACTAAAGCGAGGCAGCAGCTGGCCGACCTGATCGGGGCCGACCCAAAGGAGATCATCTTCACTTCCTGCGGCACCGAGGCGGACAACTGGGTCCTGGAAGGGATCGCCGATCAGCTGAAGAAAAAGGGCAACCACATCATCACAACCAGTATCGAACATCACGCCATCCTCCATACCTGCATGTATCTGCAGAAGTATCACGGCATGGAAGTGACCTACCTGGATGTGGATGAAGAAGGCTTCGTTTCCCCGGAGGCTCTGGAGGCGGCCATCACCGACAAGACCATCCTGATCAGCATCATGATGGTCAACAATGAGATCGGAACGGTGGAGCCCATCAAGGAACTGGCGGCCGTCGCTAAGAAGCACGGCATCCTCTTCCATACCGACGCGGTCCAGGCTTTGGGCAATCTGCCCATTGACGTGAAGGATCTGGGCGTGGACCTGCTGTCCATGTCCGCCCACAAGATCTACGGACCCAAGGGAATCGGCGCTCTGTATAAGAGAAAGGGCGTCAATATGCCCAGCTTCGTCCACGGCGGAGCACAGGAGAACAGAAAGAGGGCCGGTACAGAGAATACCGCCGGCATCGTCGGCTTCGGAAAGGCCGCGGAACTGGCCAGGGTAAACCTGGATGACCACATCGCTCATTCCAGAGAGCTCCGTCAGTATCTGTGGGATCAGATCCGGGACAAGATCGACCACGTCCGTCTGAACGGACCGGCCGATTTCGATAAGAGACATCCGGCCAACCTGAACGTGTCCTTCAGCTACATCGAAGGAGAATCGATCCTCCTCCTGCTGGACGCGGCAGGGGTGTCCGTATCCACGGGATCCGCCTGCTCTTCAGGATCACTGGACATTTCCCATGTCCTGTCCTCCATCAAGGTACCCATGGAAGTGATCAACGGAACGGTCCGCTTCACCGTGGGTGATTTCACCAGCAAGGAAGACATCGATTACGCAGTAGAAGCTCTGGTCAAGGTAGTAGATACCCTTCGGCGGGTATCCCCGGTGACCGGTAAGGAAGGATGGTAAACAAAATGGCTTTATATAACGACAAGGTAATGGATCATTTCCTCAATCCCCATAACGTCGGCGAGATCGAGGAACCCTCCGGCAAGGGAATATACGGAAGCCCGGTCTGCGGCGACATGATGATGGTCACCATCGACGTCGACGACAACGATGTCATCACCGACGCCAAGTTCAAGACCTACGGCTGTGGAAGCGCCATCGCTTCTTCCTCCATGGCCACCGATATGATCATCGGCATGACCGTAGAAGAGGCCCTGACCGTTTCCAACAAGAAGATCGTCGAGGAGCTTGGCGGCCTTCCGGCCATCAAGATCCACTGCAGCGTTCTGGCGGAGCACGCCATCAAGAACGCCATCTGGAACTACGCCGAGAAGAACGGCAAGCACTATGCCGGCCTGGAGGGCTACAACCCGACCGAGGACAGCGAGGAAGACGATCACCACGATATCCCCGAAGAGGAATAATGGAATAAGCTGAGAAAAGAACTGCCACGGCAGTTCTTTTTTATGCTAATATACAGACAAGTATGTTGGAACCAAGAAAACAAGGAGCTGGGAATGTCATATTTTGAAGAGTACAAGAGCAAGCTGAGAACCCCCGAAGAGGCGGTACAGGTGGTCAAGGACGGAGACTGGATCGACTACACGATCTCCCAGGGACAGCCGGTCCTGCTGGACGCAGCCCTGGCCAAACGCAAGGGAGAGATCAAG
>CAMOZS010000106.1 GCA_946631075.1 uncultured Bacillota bacterium
CTGATCCCCGACGCGGCAAGGCCCTTCATCAGTGAGGAAGTGGTCCGCAACGTCCTGCAGGCGACGGAAGAAGGAGGCGCGGCAGTGGCCTGCGTCGCCATGACCAACAGCGTCCGCAGGGTGGGAGACGGCGGTACGGGAAGCGAAAGCGTCGACCGCAGTGAATACTATTCCGTGCAGACGCCCCAGGGTTTCCGCAAGTCCCTGCTGATCGACGCCTATGAGAAAGCGTATGACGACAGCTTTTTCGGTACGGACGACGCGGCAGTCGTCGAACACGCCGGAGGGCAGATCGCCATCGTCGACGGAGAATACCAGAACATCAAGATCACGACGAAAGAGGACCTTCCCATGGAGAATCGAGTTGGAACAGGATTTGACGTACACGTCCTGACCGAGGGACGGAAGCTGATCCTCGGGGGTGTCGACATCCCCTTCGAGAGAGGACTGCAGGGCCATTCGGACGCGGATGTCCTGACCCACGCGGTGATGGACGCCCTGCTGGGGGCGGCAGGCCTGGGCGACATAGGTCTGCATTTCCCGGATACCGATCCGGCCTACGAGGGGATCAGCAGTCTCCAGCTTTTGCAGAAGGTGAAGGAAAAGCTGGAGGAAGCATTCTATGAGATCGGCAATATCGATGTGACCCTGATCGTCCAGAGGCCGAAGATCCGGCCCTATGTGGAGCAGATGCAGCAGAACCTGGCCGAGGTGCTGCAGATCGATGTCAGCCGGATCAACATCAAGGGAACCACAACGGAAAGGCTGGGGTTCACCGGAAGAGAAGAAGGCATTGCCTGTGAGGCAGTCGCTTCTATATACAGATAAACTACAGAGGAGAACGAAAACACATGAAACTATCAAGAGCGCATTTGAAAACACTGAGAGAGGTCCCCACCGAGGCGGAGATCCCGAGCCATATCCTGCTGCTGAGAACAGGAATGATCCGCAAGCTGGTATCGGGCGTATACGGATTCATGCCCATGGGCCGCAGGACCCTGTCCAAGATCGAGAACATCATCCGTGAGGAGATGGACGCTGCGGGAGGTCAGGAGATCCTGATGTCCGCGATCCAGCCGGCGGAGCTGTGGCAGGAATCGGGCAGATGGTACGCCTACGGGCCGGAACTCTGGCGTCTGAAGGACAGAAACGGCAGAGACTTCTGCCTGGGACCGACACACGAGGAGATCTTCACTGACATCGTGAGAAACGACATTTCTTCCTACCGGCAGCTGCCCATGAACCTCTATCAGATCCAGACGAAATACAGGGATGAAGCCCGTCCCAGATTCGGCCTGATGCGCAGCCGTGAGTTCATCATGAAGGACGCCTATTCCTTCGACAGAGATGAAGCGGGCCTGGACGAGAGCTACCGGATCATGTATGAAGCCTATGAGAAGATCTTCAGCAGATGCGGACTGACCTTCCGGCCGGTCGAGGCGGACTCCGGAGCCATCGGCGGAAGCAACTCCCATGAGTTCACCGCCCTTTCCGAGGTCGGCGAGAGCGAGATCGCTTACTGCGACAAATGCGACATGGCCGCTACCACCGAAAGAGCGGCCTGCACCGATGCTCCCGCTTCCGATGAGGAGATGCTCCCGATCGAGGAAGTGTATACCCCCGGGACCAAGACCATCGAAGAGGTGGCGGACTTCCTGGGACTGGATACCAGACAGACACTGAAGGCCCTTCTCTTCGTCAAATACAATGAGGAAGGTCAGGAAGACGGCTACGTGGCAGCCTTTGTCAGGGGCGACAGAGAGCTGAACATGACCAAGCTGGTCAACGCTCTGGATATTCCGGAGCACGCCATCGAATTCGCTGATGAAGAGAGGATGCACGAGGCCACAGGCTGCGTCGGCGGCTTCACCGGTCCGGTAGGCCTGCACGACTGCACCATCGTCGTGGACAGCGAAGTGCCGGGACTGAAGAACCTGTGCGCGGGAGCATGCAAGGTCGACCATCACATGAAGAACGTGAACTACGGTCGTGACTACGAGGCGGATATCGTTACGGACATCAAGGTCCTGGCGGAGGGAGATCCCTGCCCGGTCTGCGGTGCTCCCGTCAAATACGCCCGGGGCATCGAGGTCGGCCAGGTCTTCAAGCTGGGCACCAAGTACAGCGAGTCCATGGGAGCATATTACAAAGACGAGAACATGGAGAACCATCCCATCGTCATGGGATGCTACGGCATCGGCGTGACCCGTACCATGGCCGCCGTCGTCGAGCAGCACCACGATGACAACGGGATCATCTGGCCCATCTCGGTGGCGCCCTATCACGTGATCATCACCCTGATGAAACCGGAGGACGAGGTCCAGGCCGGGGTCGCTGACCGGATCTATGAAGAACTGAGACAGCGGGGCGTGGAAGTGGTCCTGGACGACCGCAAAGAGCGTCCGGGCGTCAAGTTCAAGGACGCGGACCTGCTGGGCATCCCCATCCGGATCACCGTCGGAAGAGGGGCAGCGGACGGAATGATCGAATACAAGATGCGCCGGGACGCAGACCGGACCGACATGACCGTTGAAGAAGGCATCGAAGCTGCCGTCAGAACGGTCGAGGCGGAGCGGTACGGCGGCGTGAAATAAATGAAGAACAAAGGCGAAGTGAAGGAACTGGCATCTCTGTTCGCGGCATTCCTCAAACTGGGCCTGTTCACCATCGGCGGAGGCTATGCCATGATCCCCCAGATGCAGCATCTGGCTGTGGAGGAGCACGGCTGGCTGACGGATGAAGAAGTCGTGGACTGCATAGCGGTAAGCCAGTCTCTTCCCGGTATCATCGCCATCAACATGGCCACATATATCGGCCGTAAGCTGTACGGAATGAAGGGCGCAGTCTGCGCAACCGTGGGAGTGGTGATCCCCTCCTTCGTGATCATAAGCCTGATCGTCCTGGTCCTGGGAGCCATCGGGGAGAATCCCTGGCTCCAGGGAGCCTTCCTGGGAGTGAAGGCCGCGGTCTGCGGCCTGATCCTGGTATCGGCGGTACGGCTGGGCAGGCAGGTCCTGCGGACGCCCTTCCAGTGGGTGCTGATGCTGGGAGCCCTGGCGGCCATCGCCTTTGCTGGGATCAACGCTGTTTGGGTGATCCTGGCGGCGGCTCTGCTGGGGATCATCTACAGCTCGATCCGCAGCGGGAAGGAGGTGCGCTGATGGGGTTTGTGAACCTTTTCGCGGCTTTCTTTCGGATCGGCCTCTTCGGCTTTGGAGGCGGGCTTGCCATGCTGCCTCTGATCTACCAGAGCGTGCAGCAGTTCGGCTTCATGGATCCGGCGGAATTCTCCGACCTGCTGGCCCTTTCCCAGGTGACGCCGGGACCGATCGCGGTCAACGCGGCTACCTATGTAGGGCTGCATTTCGCCGGCCTTCCCGGAGCGGCGGTGGCGACATTCGGAGTCGTCTTGCCGGAATTCATCATCATGATGATGGTCTGCCGCTTTCTGGACAGGTTCCGGGAGAACCGGCTGGTCGAGGGAGCCTTCACCGGGATCCGTCCGGTGACCATCGGACTGCTTTTCGCGGCGGCCCTCTTCGTCAGTGACGGGGTCCTGACCAGAGGACCGGTGATCTCCAAGGCCATCCTGACCGCGGGAGCCGGTTATTTCGACTGGATCGCCGTCGGGATCGGGGCCGGAGCGGTCCTGCTGATGACGGCGGCGAAAATGAAACCGATCCGGGTCATGCTGCTCGCGGCGGCCGCCGGAGCGGTGCTTGGGGGCACGGGATTGATACAAGTATAAAAAGAGGAGAAAGATCATGTGGACTGGAGGAGTGAGAGCCATCGTGCTCGATGACAGCAAGAGAATGCTTCTGGTGCGTCAGCATCACGATGGCAAGGACATCTGGATGGTGCCGGGCGGCGGCATCGAAGAAGGTGAGAACGCGGCGGAGGCGGCGATCCGGGAAGTCATGGAGGAAACAGGGCTTCAGATCGCTGTAGACGGCCTGCTTTGGCACGTGGAGGAAGTCTCCGGCCGGGGACAGCGGTTCGTCAACTTCTTCCTGGGCCATGTGGAGGGAGACATCCAAAAGCTGGAGCTGGGCTATGACCCGGAACTGGCGGAGGACGCCCAGGTCCTGAGGGAAGTGGCCTTCCTTGACCGGGAGGACGTAGCTAAGCTGGAAGTGCTTTATCCGGAATACCTGAAGGATGAGTTCTGGCAGCTGCTGGACAGCGGCAAACTGCAGTATAACGCGTTCCGGATGAGGGACTGAAATAAACAACGGAGGAATCAAACAATGAAGTATGTAAGAATCGAAATGGAAAACGGCGATGTCATGAGAGGCGAACTCTATCCGGAGATCGCGCCCATCACCGTCGAGAACTTTATCAAGCTGGTCGAGGACGGCTTCTATGACGGCCTGATCTTCCACCGGGTCATCCCGGGATTCATGATCCAGGGCGGATGTCCGGACGGCACAGGCATGGGAGGCCCGGGCTGGTCCATCAAGGGCGAGTTCGCCATGAACGGAGTCAAGAACGACCTGAAGCACACCAGAGGTGTTCTTTCCATGGCCCGTTCCATGATGCCGGATTCAGCAGGATCCCAGTTCTTCATCATGGTCGAAGACGCTCCCCATCTGGACGGACAGTACGCGGCCTTCGGCAAGATCGTCGAAGGAATGGAGGCGGCTGACGCTATCGTAAACCAGCCCAGAAACGCTATGGACAAGCCCAACAAGCCCCAGGTCATGAAGAAGGTGACCATCGAAGAGGAGTAGGGTCCAGTCTGCAGTCGGACAGGAAATTATGTGAAAGCCACAAAAAAATATTAAAAACTTGTTGACAACCAACGAAAACTGTAGTAAGGTAAAGCCAAGTTAAGAAGGAAACCGATGACGGGGAAGTAAAACTGAGAGGCGGCCCCACAGAGAGTCCGGGATGGTGGGATCCGGATGGATGCAGCTTCAGTACAATGGGCCCCGGAGGGCGAGGTGAACGGATCTTGAGATCCCAGTAGCTGAGACGTGACGCCGGCGTTACGGGCGAGGAGTGTGATGGCACTCTGCAGAGAGGATGCGTGAGCGCAGGCTCCCAGGGGGGAGAAGCAGGATCCGCGTCAATCAAGGTGGTACCGCAGGCTAGCGCCTGTCCTTGAAAGAGGACAGGCGCTTTTTGTTACAGCTGACAAACCTGCCTTTGCAGAGACTCCGAAATTCTAAATCTCATGTTTCATGAAAGGAGTCAGAAAATGACAAAGACAAATGAAATCCCTTACAAGATCTACCTCTCCGAAGAAGAGATGCCGACCCAGTACTACAACGTCCGGGCGGATATGATCAACAAGCCGGCGCCCCTGCTGAATCCGGGCACAGGCCAGCCCATGACGGCGGAGGAGCTGGAAGGGGTATTCTGTAAGGAACTGGTGGCGCAGGAACTGGACAACGATACCAGATACATCGACATTCCGGAGGAGATCCGGGACTTCTATAAAATGTACCGGCCGTCGCCCCTGGTCAGGGCCTACTGCCTGGAGAAGAAGCTGGATACACCGGCGGAGATCTACTACAAGTACGAGGGCGGCAACACCAGCGGCAGCCACAAGCTGAATTCCGCGATCGCTCAGGCCTACTACGCCAAGAAGCAGGGCCTGAAGGGAGTAACGACCGAGACCGGAGCCGGCCAGTGGGGCACAGCCCTTTCCATGGCATGCTCCTACTTCGATCTGGACTGCGAGGTCTACATGGTCAAGGTCTCCTATGAACAGAAGCCTTTTAGAAGAGATGTGATGCGGACCTACGGTGCGAAGGTCACCCCGTCTCCATCAGATACTACCGAGGTCGGTAAGAAGATCCTGGCAGAGCATCCGGGAACGACCGGAAGCCTGGGCTGCGCCATCTCGGAAGCGGTCGAGGCAGCCGTCACCAAGGAAGGATACAGGTACGTTCTGGGAAGCGTTCTTAACCAGGTCCTCCTCCACCAGTCGGTCATCGGCCAGGAAACCAAGACCGCTCTGGAGAAATATGGGATCGAGCCGGATATGATCATCGGATGCTGCGGCGGCGGATCCAACTT
>CAMOZS010000107.1 GCA_946631075.1 uncultured Bacillota bacterium
ATCTAAAAAAAACCGGCCCAGGGCCGGTCACATTACACTGGTGCAGCCGACCACAAAGTCGGTCTGATCATCGGAAGGATGGCACAGAAGCAGATCGTTGGTGGCCTGGGCCCAGTCTTTGAGATGGTACTGGGTCGTGACTTCATACACGTACCGGACTCCGTCCATATCCGTGAAGATCACCCTCTCGCCGGGCTTCAGCTTCGCGATTTTCGCGAACACATCGGTATTGGCCCCCTCCAGGCGGAACTTTCCCCTGACCGGGGAGCCGCTGATCCAGGAAACGAAAAATGCCTCTTTTTCCTGCTTTTTGTCCAGTACCGGCGCCCGCAGATCCAGGGCGGGGATCTCCAGACATCCCACGATCTGCCGGCCGTCGATGTCAAAGGCCGTAAGGGGGTCTTTGCCCGGGGTGAAGCCCTGAGCCGGATCGGTATCCTCCGCGGAATCAAGACCCGGGATCATGTATTCCAGGGAAGAAATGGTCTCCTTTGCCTGGGCGTCCGAGGCCTTCATGTGGGTGTAAAAGTATGCACCAAAAGCTAAAACGGCTGCAACAAGTACCAGTACGATCACCAGAATGACTTTTCTTGTTGTCAGCCGTTTGTTCATCTTCTAATCAGTTTCCTTGCAACTATAACTCTTCGTGCCTTATTCGGCTCCCTCCTCCGCTCTGCGTCTGCGCATCAGCAGCCATATGATCAGGGCGATCAGAAGCAACAGGCCAACTCCGATACCGATCAGCAGCGGAAGCTTGCTTCCGCCATCATCAGGCGTTGCTGTCGGAGTCTCGCCGTCATCCAGGTCCGCGTACTGTTCAGGTCCTGCCAGCGGGGTATCACCGTCGCCGATGTTTGCCGCATTGCCGCCGTCATTTCCAGCATTTGCGTTGGCATTGGCCGGACCCGCGCCAGCCGGCACCGCGGTCCCTGCCGGATTCGCTCTGGTTCCCGGAGCCGCCGGATCCACGACCGTTCTGGTCCTGGTGGTCGTCGTGGTCTCACCTTCGTCCCTGTAGTACTTGAAGGTGAATACGTTTTTCGATTCATCCGTTTCGAGGGTCTTGCCCAGGGTGTAGGCGTGGGGCAGATATCCGTCGACATAGCGGAAGGAAACTACCGGCTTATCACCGGGCATGCCGTAGTAGGTGTCGCTGTCCAGCAGTTCAGTTCCGTCATCGGAAACGTAATTGATGGTATAGGCGACCATCCTGCCTTTGATCCCGTAGGCGACCTCATAGCTCACGTCCTCCTCCAGCTTGGTGAAGGTAGCGTTGGTGAATCCGGTGATGTCGTCGCTGTTCTCGGTCTCATCGTTGTCGTGGCCGGCGATGCGGAATCCTCTGACATAGTATTTGTCATTCTCGACATCGACGTCCTTGATATCGAGGGTGATGGTCTTGGTCTCCCCCGCCTTGATGCTGTCGGTCCACTTGGTCTGATCATTGTAGGTGCCCTCGATGCCGGAATATACCTCGATGGTATATTTGTAACCGGGCAGAGGCTTGCCGTCAGCGAAGCCGTCGTTATCCGTTCCGGCATGCGCAAAGGCTGGCATTCCGAAGATCAGGATCGCCGCGGCCAGCAGAAGGGCCGGCAGCAGGGCTTTCAGACATCTACTGTTCCTATCGTTCATCTTCGCGTATGTCATGCTGCCTCACCGCCTTTCTTCTCGTCCTTGTTGCGGTCCCGTCTCCAGAGGATGATCGCGATCGCCGCGGCGATCAGGGCTGCAGCCATCAGAGCGGCAAACAGCATGATATTCGAGTTGTCTCCGGTCTTGACGTGGGATACGACAGTCTTGACCTTTTTCTTGTCCTTGGCCTTTTTCTCGACTGCGTACTGGACCAGCAGGGATCCGTCGGTATCCATATAGTCGTTGACTTCCGTCTCGCCGTCGCAGACAACCCTGAGATGGGTCTTGCCTGACTGACCGGACTTCAGTTCCTGGATAAAGAAGAATTCCTTGGTCGCGTTGGTCGCCTGCAGCAGGCCTTCCAGGTCTGCCGGGGCGCTGCTTTGCTCTGTCTGCTCTCCGCCGACCTTCTCATTGGAGAAGAGGGTGGTCATGGTCCCGTCCGGACCTTCGTTGCGGAGCACGTAGGTATATCCGCCGTTCTCGGCAGCCTCCTTGGCCTGCTCCAGTGTGGTCAGGACTTCATTTCTCATGTACCATTCGGTGGTTTCATTGGTCCCGTTCTTATAGGTCACCGTATAGGTGAGACTGTCTCCGGGCTGCAGTCTGGACTGGGCAGCCGCCCAGTCATCCGATGTAAAGTCTGAAGTGATCTCCTTGCCGTTGTACTTGCAGGAGCCCTTGAAGCTGTATGAGTTGGCGTAGCACATGCTGCTTGCCGCCAGCATCATAGCCAGGCTTGCCAGGAGGATGATCATCAAATGTTTTCTCGTCATGTCGCTCCCCCCTTACTTCAGGCTCAGGCTGCCGCTGGCTTCGCCGTCTGTCGTTACAGTGATATCGTCTTCCGTGAGACCCCAGAGACTCTCTACCGCATCCTGGGCGTTATGGTTCTGGAGTGCCTGCACGTTGGCCTCGATGCAGGCCCAGTATCCGTTGTACAGATACTCGTATTTGATGGTTGTCTTGCCGTCCTCTGTGGTTTCGTGGACTTTGATGTTTTCTTTCTTGGTGATGTCCCCATTGATCTTCAGGGTGTTGACCACCGGTGTGGTCTCCTCCCCTGCGCTGTCGATGGTTCCCTTAAGCAGCTTGGTGTAGTAATAGGTCGTCCGCTCTGTAGTCGTCTCGTCCTTGTTGATCTGCCAGTCGGGCCCGCAGTCCTGCTTGCCGTTGTATTTGAGCTCGATCATTGCCGGGTCGAGGAAGTTCACCTTGTTCCCGTTCTCGTCCGCCCAGTATTTGCGGAGATTGATCCGGAGAAAGACGTTGATGTCGCCGTGATTTCTGGCTGTGATCGCCTCGTCGTAAACGTAGCCCGGCTTGTACTTGCCCTCCAGCGGGGTCAGCAGCACCTGGTCCAGATCGGACACTTCGGTCCCGTTCTCCACAAGGCTGACGTCCAGATTGCTCAGCTCAAATTCCGCCTTGTACTCGGCGCTCTGGATATCCGCCACGGTCTTCGCGGCGACTGCCGCTGCCGAAATCAGGAGCAGGACAGCCATGACGAGAAAGGCCGCGGTTCTTGCTGTAATCTTTTTTCTGGTCTTCGCTTTCATATCCCGTCCCCCTTACTCTACCGGTATCTCACCGACCGGCAGCTTCCAGCCATCCGGATTTACCAGCACATTTTTGCCGGATGCGTCCTGTTCATAGGTCGCGATCGCGTCTTCCTGTACGACGGCGATCTGGAAGCTGTCGCCAAGTTCAGCGACTTCCTTGTCGGTCAGGTCCCTGCCGTCTTTCTGGATCTTGACCACCAGAGAATCCTTAGGGGTCTCAGCGCCCGGAGCCAGGATACCCTTGTAATAGTACCAGCCGTCTCCGCCGTCATACCAGACGGTCTCATCACATTCGATATGGGTGAAACCCTTGGGTCCGTAGATCCCGACCCGGACGACTACGTCCGCGTCTGTCTCAGCTCCGGTGTTCTTGATCTGGATGTTCTTCTCCTTCGGGTTGTCGCCTTCTGTGATCACCCGCTCTCCCGAGTAGCTGAAGGTCACCTTGCCCTCTGCCGGTTCATAATCACTGAAGTAGGCGAGAGCCGCGCTGGTTCCCAGAGTCAGCGCCAGCAGCGCCGCGCAGAGAATGATTCCTGTTGTTCTGCCAATTTTTCCCATCATATCCTCCCTGCTTTAATTCTTATCCTCTCTCAGGCCCAGTCTTTCGAGAATCTCATATCCCTTGCCCAGATCAGTCTGGTCGGATAATCCGTACTTGTTGATGATCCCGCTGTCGTAGTCTACGGTCTTGCTCCAGCCGTTGTCGAAGCTGACCTCGTAGACTCCGTCAGCATTCGGGCCTGTTGCTGTTGCGGTCGTCTTGCCGTCCCTGGGCTCGTAGTTGGCGGTGTAGACCTCCGTCACTTCGATCCTGTCCAGATTGGCCGGGATGCTGTCGATGATCGTATCCCTGGATCCGGCCGATGTGAAATCGATCGATGCCGGAACAGAATAGACGATCTCGTTATCCTTGTATCCGTCGATCCGGAACACGATGGTGGTCGCTACGTTATCGTTATGCTTGACGAATTCATCGATGACCTTGGTCAGTTTCAAACTGCGCTGTTTGAATGTATTGGTCACAGTATAGCGGATGAACTGGTCCGCGACTTCCTTGCCCTGACTTGTTTCATAATATGCATCGGTGCCTTCCGGCAGGATCTCCTGAACGCTCCATTCTCTCTGGATATTCTCGGTGTTCCATTTATAGAACCATTCGTTGTCCTCGTTCAGGGTGACTTCTTCAGCCTTTGTCCAGTCAGCATCGGCGCTGTCCCGGTAAAAGATCCCGATCTTGATTCCTTCGGGACGGAGAAGTTCTTCTCTCTTCTTATCCTTTTCCCCGGCCTTCCATTCCTTGTAGACCTGGAAATATTTGGCGTGATTCTCGTCCGCCTTGATGGCGATATCGACGACCGACCTGCCATCGAACACGGTCACAAAACCGGGGACAGGTATATAGTTGGTGGTCACGCCTCCCTTGGAGACGGATTCCTGGGGTCCGATGATAAGATAGAGTCCGTCCTCGGTCACGCTGACCGATCCGGTGCCGGTGGCCTTGGAGATCGGACAGTTCAGGGGATATCCCTCGATCTCGATCGGATCCTCCGCGGATTCCAGCGCCGCCTGCAAGGTCGTTCCCGCCTTGATCAGGGCCTCCCGCCATTTGTCCATCTTGTCTTCACCGGAGAAATTCTTCTCGGAAACATCGGGAAGAGTCAGACCGGAAAAGGCGCTGTCCCAGACCAGATCGTTGCCGTTCTCAAAGCTTCCCACCTTGTACACCTTGAATGTGGTGTCAAAGTTGTCCACTGCCTGACTGTAGGTGACATTGATCGTCCCTCCGGCCGCGTGGGCCGGCTCCGCTGTCAAAGCAAGTCCCCCGATCAGGCAGACCGCGCAGAGCAGCGCGATGATCCATCCATTTTGTCTTCTTGTCGTTGTCCTCGTCATAGCCTTAATTCCCTCGCATTGAGATATAACATCTTAGCTGTATTCCCGGGATCTCTCCGGGCCTTCCTCGTACTCACGAACAGTATCGCCAGCAGGGCCAGCAGGATCGGTGCTGCCAGAAACGGCGCGATGTAGATCGGCTCGATCTGGATGGCGTCCGCAGTCAGGTTGGCGTCCCCGTCCGCGTTGGGGATCCTGTGCCCCCTCACCAGCAATCGGTGAGTATTTATTCCATAAGGTGTACAGGTGATCAGTGTCGCGAAATCCTTCTTCCCTTCAATCTGCAGATTCGACAGATCCTCCGGTTCTACGATCCGTATCTGATCTACTTCATAAGTAACTGTCTCGTTAAGGACCGTCATGGTCCAGGTGTCGCCTTCCTTCAGGTCGACAAGGTCGGTGAACAGTCTGGCCGAAGGCAGTCCCCGGTGGCCGGAAACCGCGCAGTGGCTTTTCTTGCCTCCGACCGGAAGTGACGTCGGCTCCAGATGTCCGATGGAAGTCTGCAGAACGTCTTCCTCTGTTCCGTGATACATGGGCAGCTTGACATGGATCTTGGGGATACTCACATATCCCATGACCTCCGTTCCCTCAACTTTGAGCTGCTTCCGGTACTCCGCCTTCTGCTGGTCAGTCATCATCCACTGGATACCCTGCTCGCCCAGTTTCCTGTTGTAGGCCCTGGCGTCATCCAGTATCTGCTTATAGTCCTCCGTATCCATCTGGGATACGACATCGTTATAGGAGATGATCGCCTTTGTCTGATGAAAACTGTTCCAATAATTGGCAATTGAGGGGTATAGCAGCAGGCCGACCCCGATCGTCAGTCCCATGAGCATCAGCACAGTCAGCAGATGTTTTTTGAGCCAGATTCCTAATCCCATCTCGTCCCTTCTTCTGATACAATTATACAGATA
>CAMOZS010000108.1 GCA_946631075.1 uncultured Bacillota bacterium
CGCCCGCCGAAAGGACATCCTGATCCAGTTCCTGATGGAGGCTCTGGTGCTGAGTATGGCGGGAGGGGTGATCGGAATCGTCTGCGGATTTGCCGGCGGACAGATCGCCGTTCTTGCGGGAGCATCCTTCGCGCCGGGCATTGCCCTGGTCCTGCTGGCCTTCGCGGTGAGCGTGGCGGTGGGCCTGGTGTTCGGGATCCTGCCTGCGCAGCGGGCTTCCAGGCTGAGGCCGGTAGAAGCCCTGCGGTATGAGTGATGGGAAGGAGATTTTAAAGATGAAAAAGAGAATCATATACATCGTCATCGGCCTGATGCTGATGATCCCGGCGGCCCTGACCTACGCGGGAAGCGGCCTCCTGTCCGGCTTTCCATCTTCCGCGGCCGAAGGGGATACGGTCACCTTCACGCCGGCCCTGTCTGATGAAGAAAGCGGCAGCCTGGAGGCTTCGGTCAGTCCATCCTCCGGAGCAAGCCTTTCGGTCAGCGGAGATACGATCAAGGTGAGCTTCAGCTCCGCGGGAACCTACACTGTTTCCGCTTCCGCGGGTGACCGGTCGGACAGCTGCACAGTAACGGTCGCGGAGGCGGAGGACTCCTCCGGATCGGACGAGGGGTCCGGCGATGACAGTTCGGGAGATGACAGCTCGGGCGATGATGGGTCCGGCGGAAAAGGCGGCTCCGGCGATGAAATGAAGGGGGCCGGAAACAAGGCCGGCGGGAAGGTCGGAATGGGCGGCGCCATGAAAGGCGGAGCGGTATCCGTTTCCGGAGGCGGCTCCGGCGCAGGCAGCCTGTCGTCAGGCTCCTCCGGTTCAGAGGACAAGACCACCTACGCCGGATCGGCGGACAACTATCTGGAATCGCTCAGGGTCAAAGGGCATAGATTCAGCCAGGCCTTTCACAAGACCAGCGACACCTATTTCATCACACTGAAGTCAGGTACGGACAGTGTGGAGGTCAGCGCGGAGCCGTCGGACAGCGACGCCCAGGTGGTCATCACCGGAACGGAAAGCCTTACCACCGGACGCAACAAGATCATGGTCAGCGTGACGGCTGAGAACGGAGACGTCCGGGTCTACCGGATCTACGCGGATGTGAAATAGGCGGCCCAAAGTGGCGTGTATATAAAGAAGGAAAAAATCATGAACCAAGGAATCAGAAAAAGAAAATTTCCGGTCCGGCGGGCAGCCATCATCGCTGGAGCGGCCATAGCGATCATCATCGTCGCCGCTGCAGCCTTTGGAAGAGGAAGCGCGAAAGAGGACCAGGACGCGGCGGAGCAGACGACCGCCGAAGCGGCCCTCATGACCATCGAGAACAGTCTGTCCGCAGACGGGGAGGTGATCAGTTCCCTTGAAGAGGACCTGAGCCCCCATACATCCTACTATCTGGAAGAGGTAAAGGTCGAGGCGGGAGACGCCCTGGAGGAGGGGGATACCATCCTGACCTATACCAACGGATCGAAGATGACCGCTCCCTATAACTGCGTGGTCAAGTCCTGGGACCTGCCCGATGAAGAGGAGCAGCTGACCACCGATCACAGCGTGACCGTCGCCGGGACAGATGTCCTGCGGATGGAGCTTGAGGTCGGAGAGGACCAGGTGGCCTCGGTCAAGGCCGGTGAAGAAGCGGCCATAGAGATCGAGGCGGCGGGAAGCAGCTTCGATGGCGTGGTCACTTCCGTCAGCGAAGTGGGCGATTACTCCAGCTCCGGCTCGACCTTCACGGCCCAGGTGACCTTCGACAACGACGGGTCGGTGAAACTGGGCATGACCGGAACGGCGGCCATCGTTCTTGAAAAGGCTGAGAAGGCCCTGTGTGTTCCGGCCGGCGCGGTGACCAGCTCAGGAAACGAGAGCAAGGTCACCCTGCTGAAGGATGACGGGACCGAGGAGGAAGTCACCGTGACCACCGGGATCAGCAATGACGCCTATATCCAGATCACCGACGGATTATCGGAAGGTGATACGGTCATCCTGCCGGTATCGGACAGCGACAGCGAAAACTCCTCCGGCGGTTTCATGAACGGACCGGGCCAAAACGGCATGCCGGGCGGCGGGATGCAGGATGGAGGAAACATGCCGGATGGAGGCGGAGGACAGCCGCCGGGCCAGCAGGACTGATCTGCGGGAGGAACTGATCCTGCAGGAAGACCTGCCCGTCTTTTCTCAATGCCCTGCAAATATATTTGCAGACGATGACTATGCATGATAGAATAGGAACAGATCGTGACATGAGAAGGAGGGTGAACAGGCATGAGAGGAAAGGATTACATGGCGGTGCTGCAGGCGGTGACAGAGGTCATGGGCGAAGCCATCCACATCGTCGACGCCTCGGGCAAGACCATCCTGTATAACGAAGCTATGGCAAGGCTGGAGAAGATCTCGGTCGAGGACGCCCTGGGCAAGCCCTTCCGGCAGGTATTCGGAAGCATCCCGGAGTCGGAGAGCACCCTGTACCAGGCGCTGGTCAACCGGCGGGAGATCCGCAGCAAGCAGCAGACCTATGTGAATATCTACGGCAAACAGGTCACGACCATCAATACGACCATACCGATCATCGTGGATGGACAGGTGGTCGCGGCCATGGAAGTGGCAAGGGACATCACCGAGATCAAGGATATGAGCGACCGGATCCTGTCGCTGCAGGACAGCATTTCCGCGGGAAGCCGGACCCAGCCAAAGCCTCCGGGACCGGATGAACAGGAAAGCGAGGCTCCCCGGCCGGCCGGCCCCGGCGGGATCCGCAGATACCATTTCGAGGATATCATCGGAGAGGATCCGGGATTCCTCCAGGCGGTCGAACGGGCCATGAAAGCCACGTCGAACACAGCTTCCGTCTTCATTTACGGGGAGACCGGCACCGGCAAGGAGCTCATCGCCCAGAGCATCCATTACGGCGGCAAGCGGCAGAAGAAGCCTTTCCTGGCCCAGAACTGCGCGGCCATTCCGGAGAGCCTGCTGGAAGGGATCCTTTTCGGAACGGAGAAGGGCGGATTCACGGGAGCCGTGGACCGGGCGGGCCTTTTTGAACAGGCGAACGGGGGCACCCTGCTCCTGGATGAGGTCAGCGCCATGCCCTATGAGCTGCAGAGCAAGCTGCTGCGGGTACTGCAGGAAAAATACATCCGCAGGGTGGGCGGCAGCAAGGACATCCTGGTGGATGTGCGGATCATCGCCACCGTCAATGAATCCCCCCAGGAACTGATCGACCGGGGCGCCCTCCGGCCGGACCTTTACTACCGGCTGAACGTGATCGGGATCACCCTTCCCCCCCTGCGGGAGAGGCGGACGGACATCCCCATCCTGGCGGACCGGTTCGTCAAGAAATACAATGAAGAGTACGGGCGGGAGATCTGGATGATCGCCGACGCCGCCCTGGAGAAGCTGAAGAATTACAACTATCCCGGCAATGTCAGGGAACTGGAGAACATCATCATGTCGGCGGTCTCCATGGCTGAGGAAGAGCACGTGCTGACGGCGGATGACATCAATATCCAGCAGGGATACCACGAGGAGCATTCCGCCATCAGTGAATTCGGCCGAGAGGGGGAGACCCTTTCCGAGTATCTGGCCGATATCGAGCAGACCGTGATCCGCCGCTACCTGACCTCCAACGGGGGAAATGTTACCAAGACGGCCAGGGAACTGGGGATGCTGAGGCAGAACCTCCAGCACAAGATGAAAAAATATGAAATTTAATGAATATTATTCATATCAGCAAATATATTTGCGGAACAGTGCAAAATATTTTGCTTTTTAAGGAATAAAATGACAGAAAACTTCATACAATTAAAACCGTGCAAAGGCTGGGAACATTGGAATTCCAGCCTTTGCGATATATTGCGAAAAAGTTGGCACAGCCTTTGCTTAATATAGGAGCGTAAAAGTTATGGCAACCAATTAAATTAAAACTTATACGAAAAGGAGAAAAACATGGAAAACGTAAAAGTAATCATTTGGGGACTTGGTGCTATGGGCGGCGGAATCGCAGACATGCTGCTGTCAAAGAAGGGCGTTGACATCGTAGGCGTTGCCGGAAGAGAACACAAGCAGGGACACTCGATGTATGAATACATTGAGACAGAGAGAGGCGACAGAGAAGACGTCATCATCAAGGCTCCGGAAGAGATCATCAAGCCGGGCGCTGCTGACATCGTTGTTCTGTGCACAGACTCCTTCACAAAGGAAGCTTTCCCGAGAATGAAGTTCATCCTGGAGCAGGGCATCAACTGCGTTACCTCCGCTGAGGAAATGGCTTATCCGGCTGCTCAGAATCCGGATCTGGCTGCTGAGCTGGACAAGATCGCTAAGGAAAACGGCGTTTCCATCCTGGGCACAGGCATCAACCCGGGCCACATCATGGACATGCTGGTACTCGTTATGACCGGCTGCATGACAGATGTTAAGCACATCCTGTCCAGAAGAGTCAACTCCCTGTCTCCGTTCGGACCGGCTGTTATGTCCGAGCAGGGCATCGGCATCTCCGTCGAAGAGTTCAAAGAAAGAAAAGCTAACCACACCATGGCTGGCCACGTTGGATTCGCTGAGTCCGTTGGCATGATGGCTGAAGGTCTGGGACTGAAAGTTGAGGAATTCTCCCAGGATATGAACCCGATCGTTACCGACGTTGACAGAAAGAGCCCGTACGGATTCGCAGCTGCTGGCTCCTGCGCAGGCGTTGCTATGGAAGCTGACGCTACTCTGTCCAACGGCATGAAGGTCAGAATGGAGCACCCGCAGCAGATCGAGCCGGAACAGGTCGGCGTTCAGACTGGCGACTATGTCATCATCGACGGTACTCCGGCAGTTAACATGGTCAACAGCCCCGAGGTCGAAGGCGGACTGGGAACCATCGCAATGTGCGCTAACATGATCCCGCAGGTCATCAACGCTGAGCCGGGCCTGAAGACAATGATCGATCTGCCGATTCCTCGCTGCCTGATGGGTGACGTCAGAGACAGAATCGATCCGGCTAAGAAGATCGTTAAATAAGATCATTACAGACTGAATCAAGTATATGAGGCACACCAGACACGGTTCGGCGTGCCTCATATTATCTAAATCCAAGGAGGAAATAATGGCTAAAAAAGGCGATTGGGTCCGCATCCACAGCATCGTGCTGAAGGCAGAAGAGAGAACAGCGAAGCTGCCGGAAGATACCAAGCACTGCGACCTGGAACAGTGGACAAAGGGATTTCTGCTTGAAGACGCAGAGATCGGTGATGAAGTAACCGTTGAAACAGTTGTGGGCAGAACCGAGAAGGGCACCCTGATCGATGACGCTCCGTACTATGATCATGATTATGGTCATTTCGTACCGGAACTGATCGAAGTGGACAAGGTTCTGAGAAAAGAGATGGCAGAAATCGGAGGTGAGAGATAATGGCACTGGCAAAAGACTATGCTTCCGTCATGGGAAGATCCAACGAGATCCAGAAGAAAGCTCTGGGACTGGACTATGACGATTTCGAAACATCCCCTATTTCTTTCGACTATGACAAGCTGATGACTTCCACAGGCTACACCCTGGAAGAGGTCAACAGAGTTCAGAGCCAGTTCGGCGTTGGCAACACTCCGCTGCTGGAGGCCAGAAACATCACCAAGCTGGCAAGAAAATACGCGAAGCCGGGTTACGGCGCCCGCATCTTCATCAAGGATGAGGCGGCGAACCCGTCCGGATCCTTCAAGGACAGAAGAGCTGCCTGCGCTGTATACCACGCCAAGAAGCTGGGTTACAAGGGCGTTATGGCTGCTACTTCCGGAAACTATGGTGCTGCTGTTGCTTCCCAGGCTGCGATCCAGGGACTCAAGTGCATCATCGTTCAGGAATGCTACGACTCCCACGGCGTTGGCCAGCCGGAGATCGTTGAGAAGGCTCGTAAGTGTGAAGCGCTGGGCGCTGAGGTCGTTCAGCTGACCGTTGGACCGGAGCTCTTCTACTCCTTCCTGTCCATCCTGG
>CAMOZS010000109.1 GCA_946631075.1 uncultured Bacillota bacterium
CCCTGACGTACTAATTGGTTGATTGTAGGCATCCTTTATCTCCTTTCTTCAAAAAATTTTCTTATCTGCGATTCCATTTGAAATCACAGCCGAAAGTCATTTTATCATTACAAAGGCTGGATTGTCAATTGATTTCGATCCAGCCTTGTAGTTTTTTTATTCAGTTTGACTGATCAGAAAATCAGTCGTAAGGATTCTCGTCGATATCCGTCTCTGAAGCGAAGGCGTCCTCGGCCGCGTACTCCTCAGCCGCTGCCAGATCACTGGCTGTGGCCATCTCCGGAGCCACGCCGTCGAATTCCTCGTTCAGCTCGGCTTCTTCTTCCTCTTCCAGTTCCATCTGTCTCTGCATCTCGCGGTAGGCCTCGATCAGCTCAAGGTTCACGCCGTAATCCAGCTCGATGTTCCTGTACTTCCTCATGCCGGTTCCGGCCGGGATCAGCTTACCGATGATGACGTTCTCCTTAAGGCCTTCCAGATGGTCGGTCTTGCCCTTGATGGCCGCGTCGGTCAGTACCCTTGTGGTCTCCTGGAAGGATGCAGCTGACAGGAAGGAGTTGGTCGCCAGGGATGCCTTGGTGATTCCCAGCAGGACTCTCTCCGCCTCAGCCGGCTGTCCGCCTTCGGCTACAGCCTTTGCATTGGCCTCTTCGACTTCGAACTTGCCGTACTGTCCGCCCGGCAGCAGTCCTGTATCACCAGGATCGTTGACCTTCATCTTGGAAAGCATCTGTCCGACGATGACCTCGATGTGCTTATCATTGATATCTACACCCTGGTTCTTGTATACTCTCTGCACTTCCTTGAGGAGGTACTGGTATACGCCGTCGACGCCGTTGAGACGAAGGATGTCCTTGGGATCCAGAGGTCCGCTGGTGATGTTGGAGCCTGCCGTGATGTACTCGCCCTCGGTGACGCAGATGCGGGCGCCGTAGGGGATCTCATAGACCTTCTCTTCTTCACCTCTGACCTTGATCTCGGTCTTATTGTCAGCCGTTGATTCGATGGAAACAACGGTTCCGTCCGCTTCGCAGATCTGAGCAAGTCCCTTGGGCTTTCTGGCCTCGAACAGCTCCTCGACTCTCGGCAGACCCTGGGTGATGTCTGTACCCGCGACGCCTCCGGTATGGAAGGTACGCATGGTCAGCTGTGTACCCGGCTCACCGATGGACTGAGCTGCCTGGATGCCGACGGCCTCGCCGATGTTGACGCTTTCGCCGGTGGCCAGGTTTCTGCCGTAGCACTTGGCGCAGACGCCGGTCCTGCTCTGGCAGGTCATGACCGAACGGATAGCGACACGCTTGATACCGGCCGCCTCGATGGCGCTTGCCGCAGCCTCGCTGATCTCCTCATCCTGCTCGACGATCAGTTCGCCGGTCTCAGGATCCGTGATGTCATTGAGAGCCGTTCTGCCGACGATACGGTCCTTGAGCTTCTCGATGACTTCCTTGCCGTCATTGAATTCGCTGACCTCGATACCTTCGTAGGTGCCGCAGTCGTCTTCTCTGACGATCACGTTATGGGAAACGTCGACCAGTCTTCTGGTCAGGTAACCGGAGTCCGCGGTACGCAGAGCCGTATCCGCCAGACCCTTTCTCGCGCCGTTGGAGGACAGGAAGTACTCCAGTACGGACAGGCCTTCACGGAAGTTAGCCTTGATCGGGATCTCGATGGTCTTACCGGTAGCGTTGGCCATCAGACCACGCATGCCGCCGATCTGAGAGATCTGCTTCTTGTTACCACGAGCACCGGAGTTGGCCATGATGAACAGGTTGTTCAGGGAACCCAGGTTGTCCATCATCGCTTCGGTGACGTCATCTGTTGTCTTCTTCCAGATCTCCAGGACCTTGTCGTATCTCTCCTTGTCGGATACCAGGCCGCTCCTGTAGACCTTGTCGTATTTATCGACCTGGGCCTCCGCGTCGGCGATGATCTGAGCCTTGGCCTCCGGGATCTCCATGTCGGAGATACTGATGGTGATGGCCGCCTTCGTGGAATAGTGGTAACCCATGTCTTTGATGTAGTCCAGCATCAGGACCGTTTCTGTGTTGCCGTGGACACGGTAGCAGCGGTCGATGATCTGGCCCAGACGTTTCTTGTCGCAGAGGAAGTCGATCTCTAGCGAATAGGGATCGTTCTCTCTGTCCTCAACGTAGCCCAGATCCTGGGGGATCTGCTGGTTGAAGATGAAGCGTCCGACGGTCGACTCGACCAGTCTGCCTCTCTCGTCATCCTCTCCCGCGTACATTCTGACCTTGACCCTGGCGTGGATGCCGACCTGGCCTGTCTCGTAAGCCATCAGCATTTCCGCCATATCGGTAAAGACCTTGCCGTCGCCCCTCTCTGCCGCAGTGTTTCTCTTGCCTTCCTCCTGGCCCGGGTGGGTCAGGTAGTAGCTTCCCAGGATCATATCCTGAGTCGGCGTGGTGATCGGGGACCCGTCCTTGGGCGCCAGGATGTTGTTGACAGACAGCATCAGGAATCTGGCTTCTGCCTGGGCCTCGACGGAAAGGGGTACGTGGACCGCCATCTGGTCTCCGTCGAAGTCAGCGTTGAAGGCCGTACATGCCAGCGGGTGCAGCTTGATGGCCTTGCCTTCGACCAGGACCGGCTCGAAAGCCTGGATACCCAGTCTGTGCAGGGTCGGGGCACGGTTCAGCATGACCGGATGCTCCTGGATGACCTCTTCGAGGACGTCCCATACCTCCGGACGGACCTTCTCGACCATTCTCTTGGCGCTCTTGATGTTGTGGGCTGTACCGTTCTCGACCAGCAGCTTCATGATGAAGGGCTTGAACAGTTCCAGGGCCATCTTCTTCGGCAGGCCGCACTGATAGAACTTCAGCTCGGGGCCGACGACGATAACGGAACGTCCTGAATAGTCGACACGCTTGCCCAGCAGGTTCTGACGGAATCTTCCCTGCTTGCCCTTGAGCATATCGGAAAGGGACTTGAGTGGTCTTGAGCCGGGGCCTGTGACCGCTCTTCCTCTTCTGCCGTTATCGATCAGCGCGTCTACCGCTTCCTGCAGCATGCGCTTCTCGTTTCTGACGATGATATCCGGCGCGTTCAGCTCCAGAAGTCTCTTCAGACGGTTGTTTCTGTTGATGACTCTTCTGTACAGATCGTTCAGGTCGGATGTGGCGAATCTGCCGCCGTCCAGCTGGACCATAGGACGAAGATCCGGCGGGATGACCGGGATAACGTCCAGGACCATCCATTCCGGCCGGTTGCCGGAAACACGCAGGGCTTCGATAACTTCCAGTCTTCTAACGATCCGGACCTTCTTCTGGCCGGTCGCCTTGGACAGTTTCTCCTTCAGATCCTCGCTCAGCTCATCCAGGTCTACTCTCTCCAGCAGTTCCTTGATGGCTGCCGCGCCGATGCCGGCCTTGAACTTGATGGCCGGATCGTCCATAGCTTCACGATACTGGTTCTCCGTCAGGATCTCCATGTAGCTGAAGCCGGAATTGCCCGGATCGGTAACGATAAAGTTAGCGAAATACAGGACCTTCTCCAGGGTACGGGGGGAGATGTCCAGGACCAGTCCCATTCTGGAGGGGATTCCCTTGAAGTACCAGATATGGGATACCGGTGTGGCCAGCTCGATGTGGCCCATTCTCTCTCTTCTGACCTTGGCCTTGGTGACCTCGACGCCGCACTTGTCGCAGACGATGCCCTTGTAGCGGATCCTCTTGTATTTACCGCAGTGGCATTCCCAGTCTTTGGTCGGTCCGAAGATCCTCTCGCAGTACAGACCGTCCCGTTCGGGCTTCAGTGTTCTGTAGTTGATGGTTTCCGGTTTGGTGACTTCGCCGTGAGACCAGCTGCGGATCTTATCCGGAGAGGCAAGTTCGATTTTCAGGGAGTCAAAATTGTTCAGTTCGTAGTTGGATTCATCACGCATCTTCATTTCCCTCCTTATTCCTCATCAGCCTTCATCTCATCATCTATATCGAAGTTCTCGATGTCGTCCAGATCATGCTCCTCTTCGTCTACCGACTTCAGAGCTTCCTCATCCGGCTCCATCTCGTCATCATCCGGGAAGTCGTCTTCCTCATCGTAGTCGTCATCCGGATCCTCGTCATCGTACATGGCCTCCTGAGCCCGCATCTCCTGCTCCAGCTCAGCGTCGACGATCCGTTCGATACCGGCGAATCCGCCGACATCATCTGTGTCTCTGATCTCGATCTCTTCGTTGTCCTCGGACAGGACCTTGACATCCAGACACAAACTCTGCATCTCCTTGATCAGGACCTTGAAGGATTCCGGAATACCAGGCTCCGGAATGTTCTCGCCCTTGACGATGGCTTCGTAGGTCTTGACACGGCCGACCACGTCGTCGGACTTGACCGTCAGGATCTCCTGCAGTGTATAGGCAGCGCCGTAAGCTTCCAGGGCCCAGACTTCCATCTCTCCGAACCGCTGTCCGCCGAACTGGGCCTTGCCGCCCAGAGGCTGCTGTGTTACCAGTGAGTACGGGCCGGTCGAACGGGCGTGGATCTTGTCGTCGACCAGGTGGTGCAGTTTCAGCATGTACATGTATCCGACAGTGACCGGATTGTCGAAGTAATCACCGGTCCGGCCGTCACGCAGCCGCAGCTTGCCGCTGCCGTCGTATCCGGTCTCCTTGAGGAGCTCGATGATGTCCTTCTCGTTGGCTCCGTCGAATACAGGCGTAGCGATGTACCAGTCTTTGCTCTTGGCCGCCAGACCCAGATGGACCTCCAGTACCTGTCCGACGTTCATACGGGACGGTACGCCCAGGGGGTTCAGCATGACCTGCAAAGGCTGTCCGTTCTCCATGAACGGCATATCCTCTTCCGGAAGGATCCGGGAGATAACGCCCTTGTTGCCGTGGCGTCCCGCCATCTTGTCGCCTACGCTGATCTTTCTCTTGGTCGCGATGTAGACTCTGACCAGCTTGTTGACGCCCGGCGGCAGCTCGTCGCCGTTCTCTCTGGAGAAGGTCTTGACGTTGACGACGATACCTGTCTCGCCGTGGGGCACCTTCAGGGAGGTGTCTCTGACTTCTCTGGCCTTCTCGCCGAAGATGGCTCTCAGCAGACGCTCTTCTGCTGTCAGCTCGGTCTCGCCCTTCGGGGTGACCTTGCCGACCAGGATATCGGAGGAGTTGACCTCCGCGCCGATGCGGATGATACCTTCCTCGTCCAGGTCCTTCAGGGCATCTTCACCGACATTGGGGATGTCTCTGGTGATCTCTTCGGGTCCCAGCTTGGTATCTCTCGCTTCGGATTCATATTTCTCAATGTGGATCGATGTGAGCACATCGTCCATGATCAGACGCTCGTTCAGGATGATGGCGTCCTCGTAGTTGTAGCCCTCCCAGGTCATGAAGCCGATCAGCAGGTTCTTGCCCAGAGCGACTTCGCCGTTGGATGTGGACGGACCGTCAGCGATGGTCTCCTTCTCCTCGACGTGCTCGCCCTTGGAGACGATCGGTCTCTGGTTGATGCAGGTTCCCTGGTTGGAACGCTTGAACTTCAGCATGTGGTAGATATCCACGCCTTCACCGTCATCTCTGGTGATCTTGATGGTATCCGCGGACACATAGCTGACCGTTCCAGCGTGCTTGGCCAGCTGCACGACGCCGGAGTCTCTGGCTGCCTTGTATTCGATACCGGTTCCGACCATGGGAGCTTCTGTCACCATGAGGGGAACGGCCTGTCTCTGCATGTTGGAACCCATCAGGGCACGGTTAGCGTCGTCGTTCTCCAGGAAGGGGATCATCGCTGTAGCGACGGATACGACCTGCTTGGGAGATACGTCCATGTAGTCGACGACCTCACGGGGCACCAGGTCGATGTCGCCGCCCTTGCCTCTGGCCGCTACCTTCATGTTGGCGAAGTGGCCTTCGGAATCCAGGGGCTCATTGGCCTGAGCTACGATCTTATCTTCTTCATCGTCCGCCGTCAGATAGTGGATCTCATCGGTAACGA